>NZ_JBGGKS010000009.1:0-222125 GCF_041287095.1 Mycobacterium sp. pUA109
GACGTCGCCATCTCCTAGAAAAACGCCACTTTCTTCGCCAACACGCGTCATAACTCTCTTACTACGCACGCTCGCGGGGAGGGGCCACCGCGTACGGTTGTGCTGTGGCCAAAACGACCAGCACCAAACCGGGCCGGTTGAGCGGCAAGTTCTGGAAGCTTCTCGGCGCCAGCGCGGAGAAGAACCAAAGCCGTTCGCTGGCCGAGGTGACCGCCTCGGCCGACTACGACGAGAAGGCGGCCGCCCTCTCCGACGAGAAGCTGCGCAAGGCCGCGCAGCTGCTCAACCTCGACGACCTCGCCGAGTCGGTGGACATTCCGCAGTTCCTGGCGATCGCGCGGGAGGCCGCCGAGCGGTCCACCGGGCTGCGGCCGTTCGACGTGCAGCTGCTGGGCGCGCTGCGGATGCTGGCCGGCGACGTGATCGAGATGGCCACCGGTGAGGGCAAAACCCTGGCCGGCGCGATCGCGGCGGCCGGCTACGCGCTGGGCGGGCGGCACGTGCACGTCATCACCATCAACGACTACCTGGCCCGCCGCGACGCCGAATGGATGGGTCCACTGCTGGAGGCGCTGGGCCTGACCGTCGGCTGGGTGGCCGCCGAGTCGACCGCCGAGCAGCGGCGCGCCGCCTACCAGTGCGACGTCACCTACGCCTCGGTCAACGAGGTCGGCTTCGATGTGCTGCGCGACCAGTTGGTCACCGACGTCGAGGACCTGGTGTCACCCAACCCCGACGTGGCGCTGATCGACGAGGCCGACTCGGTGCTGGTCGACGAGGCGCTGGTGCCGCTGGTGCTGGCCGGCACCACCCACCGCGAGCAGCCGCGGGTCGAGATCATCCAACTGGTCGGCGAGCTGATCCCGGGCACCGACTACGACACCGACGCCGACAGCCGCAACGTGCACCTGACCGAGGCCGGCGCCCAAAAGATCGAGACCAAACTCGGTGGCATCGACCTGTATTCGGAGGAACACGTCGGCACCACGCTCACCGAGGTCAACGTGGCGCTGCACGCCCATGTGCTGCTGCAGCGCGACGTGCACTACATCGTCCGCGACAACGCGGTGCACCTGATCAACGCCTCCCGGGGCCGTATCGCGCAGTTGCAGCGCTGGCCGGACGGGCTGCAGGCCGCCGTCGAGGCCAAAGAAGGCATCGACACCACCGAGACCGGCGAGGTGCTGGACACCATCACCGTGCAGGCGCTGATCAACCGGTATCCGACGGTGTGCGGCATGACCGGCACCGCACTGGCCGCCGGCGAGCAGCTGCGGCAGTTCTACAAGCTGGGCGTGTCCCAGATCCCGCCCAACACGCCTAACATCCGCGAGGACCGGGCCGACCGGGTGTACATCACCGCCGCCGCCAAGATCGACGCCATCATCGAGCACATCGCCGAGGTGCACGACACCGGGCAGCCGGTGCTGATCGGCACCCACGACGTCGCCGAATCCGAGGAGCTGCACGAGCGGCTGGTCAAGGCCGGTGTCCCGGCGGTGGTGCTCAACGCCAAAAACGACGCCGAGGAGGCCCAGATCATCGCCGAGGCCGGCAAGCTGGGTGCGGTGACGGTGTCCACCCAGATGGCCGGGCGCGGCACCGACATCCGGCTGGGCGGCTCCGATGAGGCCGACCACGACGAGGTGGCCGACCTCGGCGGGCTGCATGTGGTCGGCACCGGTCGGCACCGCACCGAACGGCTGGACAACCAGCTGCGCGGCCGGGCCGGTCGCCAGGGCGACCCCGGATCGTCGGTGTTCTTCGCCAGCTGGGAAGACGACGTCGTCACCGAACACCTGGAACCGGAGAAGCTGCCCACCGAGTGCGATGAGGACGGCCAGATCCTCAGCGCCAAGGCGGCCGGGTTGCTCAGCCACGCGCAGCGGGTCGCCGAGGGTCGGCTGCTCGATGTGCACGCCAACACCTGGCGCTACAACGAGCTGACCGCCCAGCAGCGCGGCATCCTCGTCGAGCGGCGCAACACCTTGCTGTCCACCGCCACCGCGCGCGAGGAACTCGCCGAACTGGCGCCCAAACGCTACGAGGAACTGTCCGAGGACCTGTCCGAGGAGCAGCTGGAGAAGATCTGCCGGCTGATCATGCTGTATCACCTGGACCGCGGCTGGGCCGACCACCTGGCGTATCTGGCCGATATCCGGGAAAGCATTCACCTGCGCGCGCTGGGTCGGCAAAACCCGCTCGACGAATTCCACCGGATGGCCATCGACGCGTTCGCGTCGCTGGCCGCCGACGCGATCGAGGCGGCGCAGCAGACGTTCGAAACCTCCGCCGCGATCGAGGACGAACCGGGCATCGACCTGTCCAAGCTGGCCCGGCCGACCTCGACGTGGACCTACATGGTGCACGACAACCCGTTGGCCGACGACACCCTTTCGGCGCTGAGCCTGCCGGGGGTGTTCCGCTAGGGTCACGCTCATGGAGCCCGCGGACGTCGACCATCGGGTGCTGACCGTGCCCAACGTGTTGAGCGTGGTCCGGCTGCTGCTGATCGGCGTCTTCGGTTACCTGCTGTTGGTCACCCACGCCGACGGCTGGGCGGTGGCCATCCTGATGTTCAGCGGTGCCTCCGACTGGGCGGACGGCAAGATCGCCCGGCTGCTGAACCAGTCGTCGCGGCTGGGCATGCTGCTCGACCCCGCCGTGGACCGGCTCTACATGCTGGCCGTCCCGATCGCGATGGCGTGCCGGCACATGGTGCCGTGGTGGTTCATCCTGGTGCTCCTGGCCCGCGACGGGCTGCTGGCCGCCACGCTGCCGCTGCTGCGCAGCCGCGGGCTGTCCGCGTTGCCGGTGACTTATGTCGGCAAGGCCGCGACGTTCGCGCTGATGTCGGGTTTCCCGTTGGTGCTGCTCGGCCAGTACGACGCGCTGTGGGCGGTCCGGGCCTGCGGGTGGGCGTTTTTGATCTGGGGTTTGGGCATGTACCTGTGGTCCTTCGTCGCCTACCTGGTGCAGGTGGCGCTGGTGATGCGGCAGCTGCCCAAACTCGGTCGCACCGCCGCCGAAGCGCTGTCCGGGGATCATGGCTGACCGCGAGCAGCCGTTCCCCGGCTACGCATTGGGCGGCTACGACCCGAGCGCCGGGCGCCAGGCGCACGCCGCGGACCGGCCGCAATCCATCCCGGTGCCCTCGCTGCTGCGGTCGCTGCTGTCCGACCACCTGGACCCGGGGTATGCCGCGGCCGCGGCCCGGCGGGACGAGGCGCCGCCGACCGGGCCGGGCCGGGCCGTCGGGTGGGTGTGGCAAGCGTTGGCGGTGTTGCTGGTGGCCGCGGTGTTCGCCGCCGCGGTGGCGCAGGCCCGCACGCTGGAGCCGGGGGTGCGGGCCGCCCAGCAGGTGCTGGCCGGCAGTGTGCGCTCGGCCGAGGCGTCCACCCACGACCTGGCCGGGCGGCGCAACGCGCTGACCACCCAGGTCGACGAGTTGCAGCGGCGTCA
Organism: Mycobacterium sp. pUA109; assembly: GCF_041287095.1. Classification (NCBI taxonomy): domain Bacteria; kingdom Bacillati; phylum Actinomycetota; class Actinomycetes; order Mycobacteriales; family Mycobacteriaceae; genus Mycobacterium; species Mycobacterium sp. pUA109. The sequence goes on from NZ_JBGGKS010000009.1 coordinate 3,463, forward strand.
ACTCAACGACGACGCCGAGGGCCGCGACCTGCTGGCCCGCCTCGACCAGCTTTCCCTGGCCGGTGCCAGCAACCAGGTCATCGGCCCCGGCTTGACCGTGACCGTCACCGATCCCGGGGTCAGCCGCAACCTGTCGGACGTGTCCAAACAGCGGGTGGCCGGCAGCCAGCAGATCATTTTGGACCGTGACCTGCAGCTGGTGGTCAACTCACTGTGGGCCAGCGACGCCGAAGCGATCGCGGTCGACGGGGTGCGGATCGGGCCGAACGTGACCATCCGGCAGGCCGGTGGGGCGATCCTGGTCGACAACATCCCGATCAGCAGCCCCTACACCATCCTGGCGATCGGCCCGCCCCATGCCATGCAAGATGCTTTCGACCGCAGCCCCGGCCTGTATCGTCTGCGCCTACTGGAGGTGTCCTACGGCGTCGGTGTCGCCGTCAGCTCCGGTGATGGACTGGTACTGCCCGCCGGAGCGATCCGGGATGTCAAATTCGCCAAGCAGATTGGGGCCTAGTGACCGGAAGTGGACGTCGATGATCGGCATCGTGGCGGTGATCGTCGGCATCGTGTTGGGGCTGGTTTTCCATCCCAGCGTGCCCGAGGTGGTCCAGCCGTATTTGCCGATCGCGGTGGTGGCCGCGCTCGACGCGGTGTTCGGCGGGCTGCGGGCCTACCTGGAGCGCATCTTCGACCCGAAGGTGTTCGTGATCTCGTTCGTCTTCAACGTTCTGGTGGCCGCGCTGATCGTCTACGTCGGGGACCAACTCGGGGTGGGCACCCAGCTGTCCACCGCGATCATCGTGGTGCTGGGCATTCGCATCTTCGGTAACGCCGCCGCGCTGCGACGCCGGTTGTTCGGGGCCTAACGGTGAGCGAGCGCAGCGACCACGCCGACTCGGGTCAGCACGCCGACACCGTGGCGCACGGCCGGCACGAGTTGCCGCCGCACAGCCCGCAACCCGAGATCGGGCCGCTGCAGCAACGCGGGCTGTTCGGCCTGCTGCGGCACGCCCGCGCCCAGCCGGTGTTCGCGGTGCTGGCCGTCGTGCTGTGCCTGCTGCTGGGGGTGGCCATCGCGACCCAGGTCCGCCAGAACGACTCCGGGGACTCCCTGGAAACGGCCCGCCCCGCCGACCTGCTGGTGCTGCTGGATTCGCTGCGGCAACGCGAGGCGGCGCTCAACACCGAGGTGAGCGACCTGCAGCAAACCCTGGCCACCCTGCAGCAGTCGGGCAGCAACGACCAGGCCGCCATCAAAAACGCCCAGGACCGGCTGGCGGCGCTGGCCATCCTGATCGGCACCGTCGGGGCCAGCGGTCCCGGCGTCACGATCACCATCGACGACCCCCGGCACGGGGTGGCACCCGAGGCGATGCTCGACGTGATCAACGAGCTGCGGGCCGCCGGCGCCGAGGCGCTGGAGATCCGCGACGCCAGCCAGGCGGTGCGGGTGGGGGTCAGCACCTGGGTGATCGGTGCCGGCGGTGCGCTGGAGATCGACGGCACCACCTTGACCCCGCCGTATTCGGTTATCGCGATTGGCGATTCACCGACCCTGGCGGCGGCGATGAACATTCCCGGCGGTGCGGTCGACAGCGTCAAACGGGTCGGCGGCGCCATGTCGGTGCAGCAAGCCGAACGGGTGGAGGTGACCGCCTTGCGGCAACCGAAACCCCGCCAATACGCTCAGCCCGTCAAGTGAATACGCCGAGAAGAACAGGACCCATCGTGAGCGACGTCCCAGCCGACCTGCACTACACCGCCGAACACGAATGGGTTCGCCGCACCGGGGATAACACCGTGCGGGTGGGCATCACCGACTTTGCTCAATCCGCGCTGGGCGACGTGGTGTTCGTCCAGCTGCCCGAGGTGGGCGGCGCCGTGACGGCGGGGGAGTCGTTCGGCGAGGTGGAATCCACCAAGTCGGTGTCGGATTTGTTCGCCCCGCTGTCCGCGAAAGTCGTTGCCGTCAACGGTGACCTGGACGGCAGCCCGCAACTGGTGAACTCCGATCCCTACGGCGCGGGCTGGCTGGTGGACCTTGCGGTCGACGACGCCGACGGCGCGGGTCTGGACGCCACGCTCGGTGCGCTGTTGGATGCCGACGCCTACCGCGGCACGCTGACCGAATGATAATTGTTAGGGTGCCTGCTAGCTCGGCGACGAGGCATGCCCTGAGCGGGGTGCGGAGGAGCCGAGCAATCCAGCGCAGCGCTCCGCCGACAACGCCGGCCTTGCCATGGTGGGCACATTGTGGACCGCTGCGCGGTACGGTCGACTCAGCGGCGGCAAGGCCGCCGCGGAGGTGGCCGAGCGGACCCCATCAGAGAACGCCACAGCGGCCAGTGAGGAGCAGCGGGTGACGGAAAACGACAACGACCAAACCACTGACGACGTCACCGTAGAGACGACGTCGGTTTTTCGCGCGGACTTCCTCAGTGAACTCGACGCGCCCGCCCAGGCGGGGGCCGAGAGCACGGTGTCCGGGGTCGAGGGGCTGCCGGTGGGCTCGGCGTTGCTGGTCGTCAAACGGGGGCCGAACGCGGGGTCCCGCTTCCTGCTCGACCAGCCGACCACCTCGGCGGGTCGGCACCCCGACAGCGACATCTTCCTCGACGATGTCACCGTCAGCCGTCGCCACGCCGAGTTCCGGCTGGAAGGCAACGAGTTCCAGGTCGTCGACGTCGGCAGCCTCAACGGCACCTACGTCAACCGGGAGCCGGTCGATTCCGCGGTGCTGGCCAACGGCGACGAAGTCCAGATCGGCAAGTTCCGGCTGGTGTTTTTGACCGGTCCGAAGACCGGTGACAATGAGGCCGGGCCGGGTAGCTAGTGACCGCGCCGGACACGCCCGCGCTGGCGGGGATGTCAATCGGAGCGGTGCTGGATCTGCTCCGACCCGACTTCCCTGATGTCACGATCTCCAAGATTCGCTTCTTGGAGGCGGAGGGACTGGTCACTCCGCAGCGCGCCGCGTCCGGGTACCGGCGGTTCACCGCCTACGACTGCGCCCGGTTGCGCTTCATCCTCACCGCGCAGCGCGACCAGTACCTGCCGCTGAAGGTGATCAAGGCCCAACTCGACGCGCAACCCGACGGCGAGCTGCCGCTGTCCGGGTCGCCGTACGGCGTGCCGCGGCTGGTGTCGGTGGCGGCCACCCCGGACACCGGATCCGACGCCGCGGCGGTGGCGCCGACCCGGGTCCGGTTGTCCCGGGAGGACCTGCTGGAGCGGTCCGGGGTGGACGACGAGCTGTTGACGGCGCTGCTGAAGGCCGGGGTGATCACCACCGGGCCGGCCGGTTTTTTCGACGAGCACGCGGTGGTGATCTTGCAGTGTGCCCGGGCACTGGCCGAATACGGTGTGGAGCCCCGGCATCTGCGGGCGTTCCGGTCCGCCGCCGACCGCCAGTCCGACCTGATCGCGCAGATCGCCGGCCCGGTGGTCAAGGCCAACAAGGCCGGTGCCCGCGACCGCGCCGACGACCTGGCCCGCGAGGTGGCCGCGCTGGCGATCACCTTGCACACCTCATTGGTCAAGTCGGCGGTGCGCGACGCCTTGCACCGCTGAGGACTAGACTTTCACCGACGGCTTGGCGTTGCACCAGGTCTGGTTTCAGACGTAGCGGAGGGCAGGCACAGATGGGTGAAGTTCGCGTGGTCGGCATTCGCGTCGAGCAGCCGCAGAACCAGCCGGTGCTCTTACTGCGCGAGGCCAACGGTGACCGATACCTGCCGATCTGGATCGGGCAGGCCGAGGCGGCCGCGATCGCCCTCGAGCAGCAAGGCGTCGAGCCGGCGCGCCCGCTGACCCACGATCTGATCCGCGATCTCATTGGTGCGCTGGGGCATTCCCTCAAAGAGGTGCGGATCGTGGACCTGCAGGAAGGCACCTTCTACGCCGACCTGGTGTTCGACCGCAACATCACCGTGTCGGCGCGGCCGTCGGACTCGGTGGCGATCGCGCTGCGGGTCGGGGTGCCGATCTACGTCGAGGAGGCCGTGCTGGCCGAGGCGGGTCTGCTGATCCCCGACGAGAACGACGAGGAACCCGGCGGCGCGGTCCGCGAGGACGAAGTCGAGAAGTTCAAGGAATTCCTGGACAGCGTCTCCCCGGACGACTTCAAGGCCACCTAAGATCACGGATGCGTCTCATCTGGCACTTTAGCCTCGACACGCCCCACCGGTAGCCTCGCCAGCCCGCCGCGGCGGCCATACTTTGAAGGCAACTTGACGGGTTCAAGGGGCACGGCAGCCTGTTGAAAAGCGTATGCTCACAACCACTCGGGCTAGAGCACACGCGGCCGCTGGCTAGCCAGTGACAACGAGCGCGATCGGCGAGAGGAAGCATCGTGGGCGAGCAGCCACGCCAAGAACAGCTGGACCTTGCTGACCATTCCGGCCCGGCTGAACCGAGCGAACCCGTGCAGCCCGGCCTGTTCCCCGACGATTCGGTGCCCGATGAGCTGGTCGGCTACCGCGGCCCCAGCGCCTGCCAGATCGCCGGCATCACCTACCGCCAGCTGGACTACTGGGCGCGCACCTCGCTGGTGGTGCCCTCCATCCGCGGGGCCGCCGGATCCGGCAGCCAGCGGCTGTACTCGTTCAAAGACATCCTGGTGCTCAAGATCGTCAAGCGGCTGCTCGACACCGGGATCTCGCTGCACAACATCCGCGTCGCGGTCGACCATCTGCGCCAGCGCGGCGTGCAGGACCTGGCCAACATCACGCTGTTTTCCGACGGCACCACCGTCTATGAGTGCACCTCCGCCGAAGAGGTCGTCGACCTGCTGCAGGGCGGGCAGGGCGTGTTCGGCATCGCGGTGTCCGGGGCGATGCGGGAGCTGACCGGCGCGATCGCCGACTTCCCCGGGGAGCGCGCCGACGGCGGCGAGTCGATCGCCGCCCCCGAAGACGAGCTGGCCACCCGCCGCAAGCACCGCGACCGCAAAATCGGCTAGCGTTCCCGCCTTACCCCCGCGAGCGTGCGCAGATGCACGCGATTCGCTGGGTGTAGCCGTACATCTGCGCACGTTCGCGGCCCGGGGTGGGTCCCGGTAAACTCGACGCTGCATCGTCTCGCGCGGGAGAGTTCCGTGACGGCCAGTCACGGACGCCGAAGGAGCAACACCTCTCCGTCAACCTCTCAGGCCCCCGGACCGCGCCGGGATCCGATGCCTCTGGAAAGCGGTGACCGCGGGTCACCCGCCGATGGGGAAAGGCCCCCAACACGGGCGCCGAATCTCTCAGGCGCCCGGTGCGGGCAGCGACAGAGGGAGAGGAACACCGTCCTCTACCTGTGTCAGGAGTCGCAGATGACCGAGCACACCGAGTTCCGCTTCGCCGACCGCCACCTGGGCCCCGACCGCGCCGCGATCGCCGCCATGCTCGACGTCATCGGGGTGGCCTCCCTCGACGAGCTGGCGGCCAAGGCGTTGCCGGCCGGCATCCTCGATCCGTTGACCCACGGCACGGCGCCGGGCCTGGATGTGCTGCCGCCGGCGGTGGGTGAGGCCGACGCGCTGGCGGAGCTGCGGGCGATGGCCGAGTCCAACACCGTGGCGGTGTCGATGATCGGGCAGGGCTACTACGACACCATCACCCCGCCGGTGCTGCGCCGCAACATCCTGGAGAACCCGGCCTGGTACACCGCCTACACGCCGTATCAGCCGGAGATCAGCCAGGGCCGGCTGGAGGCGTTGCTGAACTTCCAGACCATGGTCGCCGACCTGACCGGCCTGGAGGTCGCCAACGCGTCGATGCTCGACGAGGGCACCGCCGCCGCCGAGGCCATGACGCTGATGCACCGCGCGGTGAAAAGCAGCGCCAACCGGTTGGTCGTCGACGTCGACGTGTTCGCCCAAACCGCGGCGGTGCTGGCGACCCGGGCCGAGCCGCTGGGCATCGAGATCGTCGCCGCCGACCTGCGTGACGGGCTGCCCGACGGCGAGTTCTTCGGGGTTCTCGCCCAACTGCCCGGCGCCAGCGGCCGGGTCACCGACTGGGCGGCGGTGGTGGCCCAGGCCCACGACCGCGGCGCGCTGGTGGCCATCGGCGCCGACCTGCTGGCGTTGACGCTGATCACCCCGCCCGGTGAGATCGGCGCCGACGTCGCGTTCGGCAACACCCAACGCTTCGGGGTGCCAATGGGTTTCGGCGGCCCGCACGCCGGCTACCTGGCCGTGCACGCCAGGCACGCCCGGCAGCTGCCGGGCCGGCTGGTCGGGGTGTCGCTCGATGCGGACGGCGCACCGGCCTACCGGCTGGCGTTGCAGACCCGCGAGCAGCACATCCGCCGCGATAAGGCGACCAGCAACATCTGCACCGCGCAGGTGCTGCTAGCGGTGATGGCCGCGATGTACGCCAGCTACCACGGCGCCGACGGGTTGACCGCGATCGCGCGCCGGGTGCATCACCAGGCCGAGCAGATCGCGGCCGCGCTCGGCGACGCGGTGGTGAACGACCGCTACTTCGACACGGTGCTGGCCCGGGTGCCGGGCCGCGCCGACCAGATCGTCGCCGCCGCCAAGGCCAACGGCATCAACCTGTGGCGGGTCGACGCCGACCACGTGTCGGTGGCCTGCGATGAGGCCACCACCGACGCGCATGTCGCCACCGTGCTCGATGCGTTCGGGGTGGCGCCGGCCGAACCGGCGTTCGCCGATATCGAAACCCGCACCTCGGAGTTTTTGACCCACCCGGCGTTCACCAGCTACCGCACCGAAACGTCGATGATGCGGTATCTGCGCGCGCTGGCCGACAAGGACATCGCGTTGGACCGCAGCATGATTCCGCTGGGGTCGTGCACCATGAAACTCAACGCCGCCGCCGAGATGGAGCCGATCACCTGGCCGGGGTTCGCCCGCCAGCACCCGTTCGCCCCGGCCGCCGACACCCCCGGGCTGCGCGGGCTGATCGACCAGCTGCAGGGCTGGCTGGTCGCGATCACCGGCTACGACGCGGTGTCGCTGCAACCCAACGCCGGCTCGCAGGGCGAGTACGCGGGCCTGCTGGCCATCCACGACTACCACGCCAGCCGCGGGGAGGCGCACCGCGACATCTGCCTGATCCCGTCCAGCGCCCACGGCACCAACGCGGCGTCGGCGGCGCTGGCCGGGATGCGGGTGGTGGTGGTGACCTGCCGCGACAACGGGGACGTCGACCTCGACGATCTGCGGGCCAAGGTGACCGAGCACGCCGAGCGGTTAGCGGCGCTGATGATCACCTACCCGTCCACCCACGGGGTCTACGAGCACGACATCGCCGAGATCTGCGCGGCGGTGCATGACGCCGGCGGTCAGGTGTACGTCGACGGGGCCAACCTCAACGCGCTGGTCGGGCTGGCCCGGCCCGGCAAGTTCGGCGGCGACGTCAGCCACCTCAACTTGCACAAGACGTTCTGCATCCCGCACGGCGGCGGCGGGCCCGGGGTGGGGCCGGTGGCCGCCCGCGCCCACCTGGCGGAGTTCCTGCCCGGGCATCCGTTCGCCGTGGAGCTGCCCGGCGGGCGCCCGGTGTCCTCGGCGCCGTACGGGTCGGCGTCGATCCTGCCGATCACCTGGGCCTACATCCGGATGATGGGTGCCGACGGGCTGCGGGCGGCGTCGCTGACCGCGATCGCGGCGGCCAACTACATCGCGCGCCGGCTCGACGAGTACTACCCGGTGCTTTACACCGGGGAGAACGGCATGGTCGCCCACGAATGCATCCTCGATCTGCGGCCGATCACCAAAGCCGCCGGGGTGACCGTTGACGATGTAGCAAAACGGTTGGCCGACTACGGGTTCCACGCCCCGACGATGAGTTTTCCGGTGCCGGGCACGCTGATGGTGGAGCCCACCGAGAGCGAGAGCCTGGCCGAGTTGGACGCATTCTGTGACGCGATGATCGCCATCCGCGGCGAGATCGACCGGGTTGGCGCCGGGCAGTGGCCGGCCGACGACAACCCGCTGCGCGGCGCCCCGCACACCGCGGCGTGCCTGCTGGCCGCCGACTGGGATCACCCGTACACCCGGGAGGAAGCCGCCTACCCGCTCGGCACCGCGTTTCGGCCCAAGGTGTGGCCACCGGTGCGTCGCATCGACGGCGCCTACGGCGACCGCAACCTAATGTGCTCCTGCCCGCCGGTGGAGGCGTTCGCCTAGCCGCCGCTGGAAACGGCGCGGCGCAGCCGTCCACCAGCGTAAAGTTGACGTTCTCTGCGGAAAGGAAGTGAGCCAGGGGGCGCCAGGTGCCAACGGAACCCGGGTCGGGATGGCCGATAGTGGGCCGCGAGAGCGAGATCCACCAGGCGCTCGCCGCACTGGACAAATCCACCGATTTCCGGGGTGTCGTGCTGGTGGGCGAGGCCGGCGTCGGCAAGTCCACCTTGGCGCACCGCTTGGCAGCAACCCTGGAATCGCGCGGGTTTAACCTGCGGTTCGCGCTGGGCACCGAGACCGGCAGCGCGGTGCCGCTGGGCGCGTTCTATTGGTTGATGACCCTGGACGCCGCCCAGGAACCCGCCGTCATGTTGGCCGCCGCGCAACGCACCCTGGAGCAGGAAGAGAATCTGGTCGTGGTGGTCGACGACGCCCAGTTGCTCGATCCGCTGTCGGCGTCGTTGCTCTACCAGCTGGCCGCGGGTGGCGTTGCCCGATTGATCGTGACGATCCGGTCGGGCAACATGGTGCCCGATTCGGTGACCGCGCTGTGGAAAGAGCGGCTGCTGCTGCGCTTGGAGGTCAAGGCATTCACCCGGCAGCAGACCGAGGATCTGGTTCGCGCCGTGCTCGGCGGTGCGGTCGATGCCCGGCTGATCAACGAGCTGCACCGCCGGACGGCGGGAAATGTGTTGCTGCTGCGTGGGTTACTCAGCGCCGGCCGCGAGAGCGGGGTGCTGGAGCGCACCGAAACCGGCTGGCACGTACGCGCGCCGCTGCGGCCCGACCGTCAGCTCAGTGATCTGCTGGAATTCCGGTTACGTTCTTTGGCCGCTGAGGAATTGGAAGCGGTCGAGATCGTGGCCGCAGCGGAGGTCTTGGACTGGGAAACCCTGCGCGGACTGTGCGACACCGACGCCGTGGCAAAACTGGAGCGCCGCGGCCTGATCCAGTTGGTCGCCGACGAATCGCACACGGTGGCGCGGTTGCTGCACCCCATCATGGGTGAAACGGCGATCCAACACGCCGGGGTGGTGCGCACGCGGCAGCTCAACGGCATGCTGGCACAACACCTTCGGAAGCAAATGCAGGAACTGGAGCAGCACGCCCGGGTGCCCGATGTGCGCGCCCGGATCCGGCTGGCGCAGTTCATGATGCGCAGCGACCTCGAGCCGGACCTCGAGGTGATCATCGACGCGGCGTCCTGCGCGCTGACCATGGCCAACACCGTGTCGAGCGAAGAGCTGGGCCGGTTCGCGTTCGAGCACGGCGGTGGCCTGCCCGCGGCCCTGGTGCTGGCCAGCGCGCTGAGCTGGCAGGGCCGCGGCGAGGAGGCCGAGGCGGTGCTCGCCGACGCGGATCCCGCAGGCAATGACCCGGCGCTGACCGCGCAGTGGGGCTGTCTGCGGGCGGCGAACCTGTTCTTCAATTGCGGGCGAGTCGATTCCGCCCGACGTCAACTGCTCGACGTGCGCGAGCGGGTCAACGCGCCGGCCATGGTCGAGCTGACCACCGCGCTGGACGTGTTATTCGCGTTCTTCTCCGGGGATCTCGCGGCGGCCATCGACACCGGGCCGTCGCTGTGCACCGCGGCGGTGCTGCCGCTGGCCGCGGTGTGGGCGGCCGCACCCACCGCGTACGGGCTGGGGTTGGTCGGCCGGTTCGATGAGGTCCGCCCGGTCGCCGAGGCCGGGCTACGAGCGGCCGCGCTCAGCGAATCGGGCCCGCAACGGTTCGCGATCGGGGTGGCCGAGGCGGTGGCGGCGACGGCGGCCGGCGACTACCCGGAGGCCGAGCGGGTGCGGGACCGTTATACCGCGATGGCCGCGGGGATCCCGGCCGGCGACGCGATGGTGGACGCCATCCGGGGCCTGGTGGAGTTCGCCCGCGGTGCGCTGCCGGCGGCCAGTGCGGCCTTCCACGACTCGATATCGGCGTTGTCGGAGGGTTTCCCGCTGCTCTGGACGATGCTGACCTCGGCCTGGTGTACCCAGGCCGAGGGCATGCGGGGCGACAGCGTGGCCGCGGCCGGCGCGCTGCGGATCGCCGAGCAAAGCTACGGGCCGCAAGCCGCCGTGCTGTTGCCGGAATTGGAGTTGGCGCGGGCCTGGGAACGCGCCGCGGCGGGGCACACCACGGCCGCGCGCACGCATGCGGTGGGGGCCGCCCAGATCGCGCAGCAATCGGGGATGCCGGCCCTGGAGGTGCGCGCATTGCATACCGCGGTGCGGTTGGGGGACCGGTCGTGTGCGGCGCGGGTGGCGGAGTTGGCGGCGGCGTTGGGCACGCCGTTGGCGGCCGCGATGGCCGGGCAGGCGCGCGGGCTGGCCGGCCACGATGGTGATCTGCTGGATGCCGCGGCGGATCGGTTCGTGGAACTCGGGGCGTTGGCGTTGGCCGCCGACGCGGCCGCGCAGGCCGCGGCCGAACACGGCCGCGGCGGGCACCGGGGTAAGGAGATCGGGTCCTCGACGCGGGCGGACCGGTTGGCCGGCCGGTGTGGGCTGCGGACCCCGGCCACCGTGGCCGCGGCGCGGCCGTTGCCGATCACCGGTCGGGAACGCGAGATCGCCACCCTGGTGGCCTCGGGGTGGTCGAATCGTCAGATCGCGGATCGGCTGGTGGTGTCGGTGCGCACCATCGACGGGCACCTGTACCGGATTTTCGCCAAACTCGGCATTAACAACCGCGACCAGCTCATCGAGTTGCTAGCCCCGGGCCACCCCCAGGACTAACACCGTGACCCCACGGCTCGGGCGACGGGTTGCCGCGTAGAACGCCGGTGGGATCGGGACCCCCGGCGTAAGATCGGTGCGCGGAGCGGTGACCCAGCACCCTGGGAGTTCCGATGTACGCCGAGTCCAGACGCGCCTCGGGCTGGCCGATAGTGGCTCGCGACGACGAGCTGCGTCGCGCGTTGCGCGCGGTCGACGGCGATCAGCGACGTCGCGGTGTGGTGCTGGTGGGGGAATCCGGGGTCGGCAAGTCGACCCTGGCTCGCGCGCTCGCCCAGACCCTGAAATCGGACCGGTACAGCGTGCGGTTTGTGCTGGGCACCGAGGCGGGCCGGGCCGTACCGCTGGGCGCGTTCTCGCGGTCGGTGTCCGTCGACGCCCCGGCCGCCCCCGCAACCATGCTGGCCGCCGCCCATAAGACCTTGGAGCAGGAACAGAACCTGGTCCTGGTCGTCGACGACGCGCAGTTGCTCGACCCGCTGTCGGCGTCGCTGGTGTACCAGCTGGCGGCCGGGGGAGCGGCCCGGTTGATCACCACGATCCGCTCCGGGGAGGCCGTGGCCGACGCGGTGACCGCATTGTGGAAAGAGCAACTGCTGCACCGCATGGAAATCAATGCGTTCAGCCGGGCACAAACCGAGGAACTTGCCCGTGCGGTGCTCGGCGGTGCGGTCACCAGCCAGCTGGTCGACGAGCTGTACCGTCGCACGGCGGGAAATGTGTTGCTGCTGCGCGGTTTACTGAGCGCCGGCCGGGACAGCGGGGTGCTGGTGCACACCGAGACCGGTTGGCAACTTCGCGGCCCCCTGCACGGCGACGACGAACTCTACGACCTGCTGGAGTTTCGGCTACGCTCCCTGGACCCAGAAGAATTGGAGGCGGTCGAGATTCTGGCGACCGGGGAGCTGGTGGACTGGGAAGTGCTGCGCGGCCTGTGTGATGCCGACGCGGTGGCTCGCTTGGAGCGTCGTGGCTTGATTCAGTTGGTGGCCGACGGAGCCGGCACCGTCGCGCAGCTCAATCACCCCGTCATGGGTGAGGCGGCCATCCGGCTCGCCGGGGCGGTGCGGTCGCGGCAGCTCAATACCGTGCTGGCCGAAGCGTTTCTGAAGTATCTGCGCGCCGGCGGTCAACGCCTACGGTTACCCGATGTGCGCGGCCGAATCCAGCTGGCCCAGTTCATGATGCGCAGCGACATGCCGCCGGACCTGGACGTGATCACCGATGCGGCGCACAGCGCGATGACCGTATCGAATTTCGCTTTTGCCGTGGAACTGAGCCGGTTCGCGTTCGAGCGTGGCGGGGGTCTGCCGGTGGCGCTGGTGCTTGGTGAGGCACTCAGTTGGCTGGGCCGCGGCGACGAGGCCGAGGCGGTGCTCGGCGGTGTCGAACCCGACGCCGGCGATGAGCTGCTGACCGCGCGCTGGGGCTGCGTGCGGGCCATGAACCTGTTCTTCGACTGCGGGCGGGTCGACGACGCGCGAGCGGTGATCACCAACGTGAAGCGTCGGGTCGATGCGGCGGCGCTGGTTGGCCTGGTCTCGGCCCTGGAGCTGTCGTTTGCGTGCCTGTCCGGCGACGTGGTGACGACAGCCGAGGCGGGTTTGGCGCTGTGCAGCGCGGATCTGCCGTTGGCCACGATGTGGGCGGCCATGCCCACGTGTTGGGCGCTGGCGCTTACCGGGCGGTTTGGGGAGCTAGATCGGGTCACGGATGCGTGGCGACGCGCGGCCGCACACGTCGAACCGGGAGTCGAGCAGTTCATCATCGGGTTGGGCGAGGCGGTGGCGGCCACGGCCGCCGGCGACTATCCGGAAGCCGAGCGGGTCTGGGAGCGGTACGCCGCGAAGGTCGCCGGTGCACCGGAAGTGGGCGGGATCGTGACCGCCATGCTCGGGCTGGTGCAGCGTGCCCGTGGGGCGCTGGCGTCGGCCTGCGCCGCGCTCCACGAGTCGATGTCGGTGTTGTCCCAGGGATTTCCGTGGGGCTGGCTGATGCTGGTGTCGGCGTGGTGTGCGCAGGCCGAGGGCATGCGGGGCGACGGTGAGGCCGCCGCGGCCGCGCTGCACAGTTCGGAGCGGTCATATGGACCGCAGTTCACCGTATTTCTGCCGGAATTGGAGTTGGCGCGGGCCTGGGAGCGGGCGGCCGTCGGGCAGACGGCCGCCGCCCGGACCCACGCGGTCAGCGCCGCGCAACTCGCGCATCGGTCCGGGATGGCCGCCGTCGAGCTGCATGCGTTGCATACCGCGGTGCGGTTGGGGGACCGGTCGTGTGCGGCGCGGGTGGCGGAGTTGGCGGCGGTGCTGGGCACGCCGTTGGCGGCCGCGATGGCCGGGCAGGCGCGCGGGCTGGCCGGCCACGATGGTGATCTGCTGGATGCCGCGGCGGATCGGTTCGTGGAACTCGGGGCGTTGGCGTTGGCCGCCGACGCGGCCGCGCAGGCCGCGGCCGAACACGGCCGCGGCGGGCACCGGGGTAAGGAGATCGGGTCCTCGACGCGGGCGGACCGGTTGGCCGGCCGGTGTGGGCTGCGGACCCCGGCCACGGTGGCCGCGGCGCGGCCGTTGCCGATCACCGGTCGGGAACGCGAGATCGCCACCTTGGTGGCCTCGGGGTGGTCGAATCGTCAGATCGCGGACCGGTTGATCGTGTCGGTGCGCACCATCGACGGGCACCTGTACCGGATTTTCGCCAAACTCGGCATTAACAACCGCGACCAGCTCATCGAGTTGCTCACCCCGGATCGCCCGCAGGACTAACACCGGGCCCCAGCAACCACGATTTGCGCGCCTACCCTAGGTTTGCCCGCCGACTACTCTACCGCCGCCGGCCTCCTACCCTAGGGGTTTGACGGCCGTACTCGACGTGTCGCCGGGTACTACCCCACCTGCGGCGACGCCCGCTGTTACCAGGAAAAAGGCCCTACGCTCCCCGCATGACGCGCGCCGCGGCTCAGGCCCTGCGGGTTTCCCAGGGCCCCGGGAGGCAACAGGTAGTGCGCTACTCGTGCGCGCAATACCCGGCAAGCGCAACCTGGCTCACAGCTAAATGAGAGGCGGCGATTTCACCATGGCTGAGGACTCCCTCACGGCGGTGCTCCAGGAGCGAGCCAGCCGGCAACCCGACGCGACCGCGTACACCTTCATCGACTACCAGATCGATCCGAACGGATTCTCCGAAAGCCTCACCTGGGCGCAAGTCCAGCACCGAGCCCGCGTCGTCGCCGACGAGCTCCGAGGCTGCGGGTCCACCGGTGATCGGGCCGCCATCCTGGCACCCCAAGGGCTCGACTACATCGTGGCCTTCCTCGGTGCGCTGCAAGCGGGCTTCATCGCGGTTCCGTTGTCGGTACCGCAGGCCGGCGTTCACGACGAGCGCATTGCGTCGGCGCTGCGGGATAGCTCGCCGACGGTCATTCTCACCACGTCGTCCTGTTCGGTGGCGGGGGACATCGCACCGTACGCACAACGCGAGGGTGGTAAACCGGCGCCGGAAGTCGTCGAGGTCGACTTGCTCGACGTGGACTCGCCGCACGATCTCGGCCCGGTTCAGCCCGCGGCTTCGCGAACCGCGTATCTGCAGTACACATCGGGATCGACCCGCCAGCCGGCGGGCGTCATCGTCACGCACACCAACGTGATCGCCAATATCCAGCAGGCATTTTCGGACTATCTGGGTGGCGTGATGCCTCCGGACTTCGTGCTGGTGTCGTGGTTGCCGTTCTTCCACGACATGGGCCTGATCAAAGGGATCTGCGCGCCGCTGGTGTGCGGGCGACGCGCGGTATTGATGAGCCCGATGTCGTTCCTGCAGCGGCCGGCTCGCTGGATGCAAGTCCTGGCCACCAGTAACAAAGCCTTCTCCGCCGCACCCAATTTCGCGTTTGAACTGACCGCGAAGCGAACCGCGGACACCGACCTGGCCGGCTTGGATCTTGGTGAGGTGATCGGGATCGCCAGCGGCAGCGAACGGGTGCACGCCGCCACCCTGCGGGCGTTCACGGAGCGCTTCGCCCGATTCAATCTCACCGAATCGGTGGTGCGACCCTCGTACGGTCTTGCCGAAGCCACCGTGTATGTGGCCACCGCGGACCGGGGCCACCCGGCCCCGCTGGTGCGGTTCGACTACGAGAAGTTGTCCAAGGGCCATGCCCGGCCGTGCCGCAGCGACGCGGTCGGCAGCACCGAACTCGTCGGTCACGGCACCACCCGGTCCACCACCGTGCGCATCGTCGATCCGGAAGCCCGGACCGAGAACCCGGCCGGCAAAGTCGGCGAGATCTGGGTGCACGGACCAAACGTTTCCCCCGGATATTGGCACAAGCCACGGGAAACCGAGCGGACCTTCGGCGCACGGATGGTGAACCCGGCCGGTGCCACGCCGGGCGGGGCGTGGTTGCGCACCGGGGATTTGGGCGTCATCTCCGAGGGTGAGCTGTTCATCATCGGCCGGATCAAGGATCTGCTGATCGTGGACGGATCCAATCACTATCCCGACGACATCGAGGCCACCATTCAACAGCTCACCCGGGGGCGGGTCGCCGCCATCTCGGTGCCCGACGGTCCAACCGAGCACCTCGTCACCATTGTCGAGGTCAAGCAGCGGGGGGAATCCGCCGACGAGCAACAGCAGAAACTGCACGCGCTGAAACGGGCGGTCACCTCGGCGGTGTCGCACATCCATCGGGTGCGTGCCGCCGACATCGTCCTTGTCGCACCCGGTTCGATCCCGATCACCACCAGCGGCAAGATTCGACGTTCCGCCTGCGCCGAGCGGTACCGGACCGGACAGTTCGACCGGCTGGACGTGACGCCATGACGGTGTCGATCCAGGATGACGTCGCGCTGCGCAACTGGCTGATCGACTACCTGGTGACGAATATCGGTTGCACCCCCGACGAAATCGACCTGGACCTGTCGCTGAACGATTTGGGCGTGAGCTCCCGGGACGCCGTGGTGCTGTCCGGGGAGCTCGCCGAACTGCTCGGCCGGCCCATCTCGCCGGTGGAGTTTTGGCAGCATCCCACCATCAACGCGCTGGTAGGTTTTCTCACCGCCCCCGAACCGGACTACGGCCTCGACCCGGCGCCCGCCGGCGATCGGGGCACCCTGGACGAGCCGATCGCCGTCATCGGTCTGGGGTGCCGGTTTCCCGGCGGGATCTTCGGACCCGACGCGTTGTGGCGGTTCCTCTGGGACGGGCACTGCTCGATCGGTGAGGTTCCGGCCGAGCGCTGGTCGGCGTTCGACGACGGCACACCCGAGGTGGCGGCGGCGCTGGCCCGCACCACGCGGTGGGGTTCGTTCCTCAACGACATCGACGCCTTCGATGCCGACTTCTTCGAGATCTCCCGGCGCGAGGCCGCCAAGATGGACCCGCAGCAGCGGCTGCTGCTGGAAGTCGCGTGGGAGGCCTTGGAGGACGCGGGAATTCCGCCGAACACCCTGCGCCGGTCGCAAACCGGGGTGTTCGCCGGCGCCTGCTTCAGCGAATACGGCTATCTGGCGTCCACCGATTTACCCACCGTTGACGCCTGGAGCAACACCGGTGGCGCGTTGAGCATCATCGCGAACCGGCTGTCGTATTTCCTGGATCTGCGGGGCCCGTCGGTGGCGGTGGACACCGCCTGCTCGTCGTCGTTGGTGGCGGTGCACCTGGCCTGTCAGAGCCTACGAATGCGGGACTCGCAGCTGGCCATCGCCGCGGGCGTGAACCTGCTGTTGTCGCCGGCGGTCTTCCACGGCTTCGATCAGGCCGGCGCCTTATCGCCCACCGGACGATGCCACGCCTTCGACGCCGCCGCCGACGGGTTCGTGCGGGGCGAGGGCTGCGGGGTGGTGGTGCTCAAGCGGTTCAGCGACGCCCTTCGGGACGGGGACCGGGTGCTCGCGGTGGTGCGCGGCTCGGCGATCAACCAGGACGGTCGATCCAACGGGTTGATGGCCCCGAACCCGGCCGCGCAGATGGCGGTGCTGCGCGCGGCGTACGCCAACGCCGGGATCGCGCCGCATGAGGTGGATTACGTCGAGGCGCACGGCACCGGAACGTTCCTGGGGGATCCCATTGAGGCGCGCGCCCTCGGCACCGTGTTGGGCCGCGGCCGTCCGCCGGATTCGCCGCTGCTGATCGGCGCCGTCAAGACCAACCTGGGTCATCTCGAGGCGGCGGCCGGGGTGGCGGGTTTCATCAAGACCGTGCTGGCGGTGCAGCGCGGCCAGATCCCGCCCAACCAGCACTTCACCGCGCCCAATCCGCACATCCCGTTCGAGCAGATGCGGCTGAAAGTGGTGACCGACCATGCGCAGTGGCCGTCGGTGCGCCGGCTTCGGCGGGCCGGTGTGTCGTCGTTCGGCTTCGGCGGCACCAACGCCCACGTGGTGATCGAACAGGGACCGCTTGCCGAGCCCGGTGCCCGGGACCGTGATCCGGCGGTGACCACGCTGGTGGTCTCGGGCAAGACGCCGCAGCGGATCGCGGCCACCGCCGGCGCGGTGGCCGAGTGGATGGCCGGCCCCGGCGCCGGGGTGGGGTTGGCCGAGGTCGCCCACACCCTCAATCATCACCGGGCGCGGCATCCCCGGTTCGCCACGGTGTGTGCGCGGGACCGCGGCCAGGCCCTGGCCGCGCTGCACGCCCTAGCCGCCGGCCGGGCGGCCGACGGGCTGATCGGCCCCCACGACGGCAACTGCGGATCGGGCACGGTGTTCGTCTATTCCGGCCAGGGCTCGCAGTGGGCGGGTATGGGCCGGCAATTGCTGGCCGACGAACCCGAATTCGCCGCCGCGATCGGCGAGTTGGAACGGGTGTTTGTCGAGCAGGTGGGATTTTCGCTGCGCCAGGTCCTTGCCGACGGCGCCGTGCTGGCCGGGGATGCCCGGGTGCAGCCGGTGTTGATGGGCCTGCAGTTGGGTTTGACCGAATTATGGCGCAGCTACGGGATGATTCCGGACGCGGTGATCGGGCATTCCATGGGGGAGATTACCGCCGCGGTGGTGGCCGGGGCGCTCAGCGTCGCGGACGGTTTGCACCTGATCGGGGTGCGGTCGCGGTTGATGTCGCGGTTGGCCGGTCAGGGTGCGGTCGCGCTGCTGCGTGTGGATGCCCAAGCTGTCAGCACGCTGATCGCCGCCTACCCGGGGGTGGAGGTCGGCGGGTTTGTGTCACCGCGTCAGACGGTGATCGCCGGCCCTCCCGATCAAGTCGATGCGGTCCTGGCCGCAGTTACCCAACAGGGCCAGTTCGCCCGCCGGGTCAACATGGAAGTTGCGTCCCATTCGGCCCTGATGGACCCGATCCTGCCCGAGTTACGCGGTGCGCTGGCCGGTTTGACACCCACGACGCCGATCACCCCGTTTATCTCCACGGTCACCGATCCCGCCACGACACCGGTGTTTGACGCCGACTATTGGGTGGCCAACGTGCGCCAACCGGTGCGGCTAAGCCAGGCCATCGGCGCCGCGGCGCACGACCACACCACCTTTGTCGAGATCAGCGCTCATCCGATGCTGACCCACGCCATCACCGAAACCCTCGGCGACACCCATCATCACGCGGTGGGCACGCTGTGCCGCGACACCGACGACACGGTGACGTTTCACACCAACCTCAACGCCACCCACTCGGTGTATCCGCCGGACACCCCGCATCCGCCCGAACCGCACCCGGTGCTTCCCACCACCCCCTGGCAGCACACCCGCCACTGGATCAACATCGCGCCGTCGAGGGGTCGGGGCGAGCCAGGGCGGGCTGCTGCCGGCGGCGGCGTCATCCCGGCGCCCTGGTATTGCGAATTGACCTGGCCCGCCCGTGAGCGGCCCGCCGCGCAGCCCACGGGCGGTGGGGCGTGGCTGGTGCTCGGGGACCCCGACCTCGGTGCCGAGCTGGCGCACCGGCTGGGCAGCGACACCGCGGTCACCGTGGCGGCCGCCGACCTCGCGGGTGCGGAGCTGGCGGCCGCCCTGAACGACGCCGACCAGGTGCTGTACGCGCCGGAGACGTCCTGGGCCGGCTGGCAGGCCGAACCGGGCTATCGACTGTTCAACACCGCCCGACGGCTGATCGGCGCCATGGCCGACTCGGGCGCGCGACTGTGGCTGCTGACCCGCAACGCCCAACCCCTCGACACCGGTGCTCGGGCCAACCCCGCGCACGCGGTGCTGTGGGGACTGGGCCGCACCCTGGCCCTC
The DNA here is from genome assembly GCF_041287095.1 of Mycobacterium sp. pUA109. Lineage (NCBI taxonomy): Bacteria > Bacillati > Actinomycetota > Actinomycetes > Mycobacteriales > Mycobacteriaceae > Mycobacterium > Mycobacterium sp. pUA109. The sequence goes on from NZ_JBGGKS010000009.1 coordinate 22,530, forward strand.
GAACATCCCCAGATCTGGGGCGGCGTCATCGATGTCGACGAGTCGGTGCCGGCCTCGCTGGCGGCCGGCTACCTGCTGGCCGAGGTACACGGCGGCGACGAGGACCAGATTGTGTACCGGGCGGGGACCCGCCACGTCCCGCGTCTGCAGCCGCGGGTAGCGCCGGCGGCGCCCACCGAACTCGATCCGCACAGCTGCCAGCTGGTCATCGGGGCCACCGGACACTTGGGGCCCCAGCTGATCGAGCAGCTCGCCGAACTGGGCGCCGGCACCGTCATCGCGGTGGCACGGCATCCCGGGTCGCGGCTTCAGGAGTTGACCCAACGCCTGGCCGAGACAAACACCACCGTGCTGACGGTGGCCGCCGACGCCGCCGACCCCGCCGCGATGACTGCGCTGTTTGACCGCTTCGGCGCCGATCTGCCCCCGCTGGGCGGCATCTACCTGGTCGCCTACGGCGGCGGCCCGGTAACGCTGGGGGAGATGGCCGACGACGACGTGGCGGCCATGTTCGCCCCCAAACTCGACGCGGTCTGCCTGCTGCACAACCTCTCACTGCCCCACCCGATCCGGCACTTCGTGATGTTCACCTCGATCTCCGGGGTGCTCGGCTCGCGGTGGCTGGGCCACTATGCGGCCACCACCACCTACCTGGACAGCTTCGCCTACGCCCGCCGGGCGGCCGGGCTGCCGGCCACCGCCATCAACTGGGGGTGGTGGCAATCGCTGGCCGACAGCCAAAGTGACCAGCACCGCCAGGTGACCCAGGAATCGGGACTCGAACCGATGCCCGACGAGGTCGCCATCCAGGCGCTGCGCATCGCCATCGGGCCGCAGGCCCCGACCCGATCCACCATCGCCGCCGCGGACTGGGCTCGGCTGGCCGCCGCCTACCGCACCCGAAGCCCGCTGCACATCATCGACGATCTGCTACCCGCCGGCGACACCGACGACACCGACAGCGACACCGTCGGCACCGCGTTCCGTCAGGCGCTGCGCGACAGCGAACCGGACCGGCGCCGCGCGCTGCTGAGCGAGCAGGTGGTGGCGCAGGTGGTGGCGGCGATGGGCTTGGCGTCGGCGCAGGTGCTGGATCGGTCGGCCGGCTTCTTCCAATCCGGAATGGATTCCCTGATGAGCGTGACCCTGCAGCGAGCCCTGGCCGACACCCTCGGCGTCGCGCTGCCCGCCTCCGTGGTGTTCGACTATCCCAGCGTTGAAGCGCTCACCGACCACCTGGCCACCCTCCTGCCCGAATGCGGTGCAACCGCCGAGCAACCACGCATTGACGGCTACGACGGCCTCACCGAAGACGAACTGTTGCAACAACTATCCGAAAGGGTGGCGTGAGCGCGATGGCCACCACCACACCGGACCGCCGTGCCGTCATCACCGAGGCGCTGCACAAGATCGACGAACTGACTGCCCGCCTGCAGATCGCCGAACACGCCGATACCGAGCCGATTGCCGTGCTGGGGATGGGCTGCCGATTCCCGGGCGGGGTCGATGACCCCGACCAGTTCTGGCAGCTATTGACCGAGGGGCGCAGCGGCATCGTGCGGGTGCCGCCGCAACGCTGGGACGCCGACGCGCTGTACAGCGACGACCCCGGTGTGCCGGGCACCATCTGCACCCGGGACGGCGGCTTCCTGACCACCTGGCAGCCGGACGAATTCGATGCGGAGTTCTTCGGGATCGCCCCGCGTGAGGCGGCGGCGATGGATCCCCAACAGCGGCTGCTGCTCGAAGTCGCCTGGGAGGCATTGGAAAACGCTGGCCTCACCCCGCAGCACATCCGCGGCACCCAAACGTCGGTTTTTATCGGACTCACCACCAACGACTATTCGCTGACCTTCGCCAGGACGCTGCGGCGCGAAGACATCGACCCCTACGTGCCGTTCGGCAACGCGGCGAACTTCGCCGCCGGGCGGCTGGCGTATTTCCTGGGGGCGCGCGGACCGGCGCTGGTGATCGACACCGCGTGTTCGTCGTCGCTGGTGGCCGTGCACCTGGCGTGCCAGAGCCTGCGTCGGCGGGAAAGCGACACCGCCCTGGCCGCGGGCACCAACCTGATGCTGAGCCCGGAGAACAGCATCGCGTGTTCGCGGTGGGGCATGCTGGCCCCCGACGGCCGCTGCAAGACCTTTGACGCCGGCGCCGACGGGTACGTGCGCAGCGAGGGGTGCGGGGTGGTGGTCCTCAAGCGGCTGAGCGACGCGCTGCGCGACGGCGATCCGGTGTGGGCGCTGGTGCGCGGTTCGGCGGTCAACCAGGACGGCGCCAGCAGCGGGCAGACGGTGCCCAACGGGCCGGCCCAGCAGGCGTTGCTGCGCCAGGCGCTGGCCGCCTCGCGGCTGACACCCGCCGACATCGATTACGTCGAAGCCCACGGCACCGGCACCGCGTTGGGTGATCCGATCGAACTGGACGCGTTGAGCCAGGTGTTCGGCGAACGCCCGGATACCGCACCGCTGGTGCTGGGTTCGGTGAAGACGAACCTGGGTCATCTCGAATCCGCCGCGGGCATCGCCGGTTTCATCAAAGCCGTGCTCAGCGTCAACCGTGGCCATATTCCGCGGCATTTGAACTTCGCGACGTTGACCCCGCACGCGGGTGAGGGGGCCGCGCGGTTCACCATCGCCGCCGAGCCGATGGCCTGGCCGCCGGTGGGCCGGCCGCGCCGGGCGGGGGTGTCCTCGTTCGGGGTCAGCGGCACCAACGCCCATGTGGTGGTGGAGCAGGCGCCGGACCGGGACCCGGTGCTGGCCGAACCCGAACCGGCGGTGAGCACCTTGGTGGTTTCGGGTAAGACCCCGCAGCGAATTGCGTCGCTGGCGGCGGGGCTGGCCGAGTGGATGACCGGCGCCGGCGCCGCCGTGGGGTTGGCCGACGTGGCCCACACCCTCAACCATCACCGGGCCCGGTACCCCCGCTTCGCCACGGTGTGCGCCCGCGATCGCGACCACGCCGTGGCCGGGCTGCAGGCGGTGGCGGCCGGGCAGTCGGCGCCCGGGGTGGTGGGGGTCCAGACCGGGGCCCGCGAGCCGGGCACGGTGTTTGTGTATTCCGGTCAGGGCTCGCAGTGGGCCGGGATGGGCCAGCGACTGCTGGCCGAGGAGCCGGCGTTCGCCGCCGCGGTCGCCGCACTGGAGCCGGTGTTCGTCGAACAGGTCGGCTTCTCGCTGCAGCAGGTGCTCGCCGCCGGCGAACCCGTCGCCGGGGACGCCCGGGTGCAGCCGGTGATCATGGGTTTGCAGCTGGCGCTGACCGAGCTGTGGCGCTGCCACGGGGTGAACCCGGATGCGGTGCTAGGGCATTCGATGGGTGAGGTCAGCGCGGCGGTGGTGGCCGGCGCGCTCAGCGTAGCCGACGGGCTGCGGGTGATCGCGACCCGATCCCGGCTGATGTCGCGGCTGGCCGGTCAGGGCGCGGTGGCCCTGCTGCAACTGGACGCCGAGGCCACCGCGGCGCTGATCGCCGACTACCACGGGGTGAGCGTGGCCGGGTATTCCGCGCCGCACCAAACCGTGGTCGCCGGGCCGCCCGCCCAGGTCGACGCGGTGATCACCGCCGCGCAACGCCGCGACCAGTTCGCCTGGCGGGTCAACATGGAGGTGGCCTCGCATACCGCGTTCATGGACCCGATCCTGCCCGAATTGCGGGCCGCCCTCGCGGATCTGACGCCCCACCCGGCGTCCCTCCCGGTGATCTCCACGGTCGTCGACGGCGGCGCCCCCGCGTTCGACGCCGACTACTGGGTGGACAACGTGCGCCGGCCGGTGCGGCTGCACCAGGCCCTTCGCGCCGCCGGACAACACCACGCCACCTTCATCGAAATCAGCCCGCACCCGATGCTGACCCGCGCCATCACCGACACGCTGGGGGAGGCCCGCAGCCTCGGCACCCTGTGGCGCTACGGCGACGACACGCTCAGCTTCCACACCAACCTCAACGGCGCCCAGCTGCCGACCATGCCGCATCCCGCGGAACCCCACCCGATCCTGCCCACCACCCCCTGGCAGCACACCCGACACTGGATCGAGCTGCCCGACGGCGCCGACACCGGCGCGGAGCCGGCCGCCGCGCGGCCGCCGGCCCGAACGGGTGACGAACCGGCCGCAGCCGTTGACGGCGACGTCGTGCTGCTCGACGAGCACGGCCAGGTGGCCGTGACGGTCCGCGGGCTGCGGCTGGCGCGGATCCGCGACCCCCGGGGCCTGGAGGACACGCTCTACCGGCTGCGCTGGCGACCCGAACCCCTCACCGCGCCCGGCGCGGATCCGGCGGGGACGGGACGCTGGCTGCTCTTCACCGACGGCGCCGCCAGCTCCGGCGCGCTGCAGCGCCTCCTCGAACAGCGTTCGCACAGCTGCGTGTTGGTCGAACCGGGCGTCGAGTACGTGCGGCTGGACCCCGCCCGCTACCGCCTCGACCCGGCGCAGCCCGAGCACTTCCGGCGCCTGCTGCGCGACGCGTGCGACGACGCCCACCCGTGCGGCGGCGTGCTGCACCTGTGGAGTTTGCTGGCCGCGGCGGACACGTCGACCGAATCGCTGGACGCCGCACAGAGACTGGGTGCGACCAGCGTGCTGCATCTGGTGCAGGCGTTGACCGCGTCCGGCCGGACCGACACGCCGCGGCTGTGGCTGGTGACGCGCGGCGCCCAGCCGGTGGGGACCGACGGCGCGGGCGTCGCGATCGCGCAGGCGCCGCTGTGGGGCATGGGCCGCAGCATCCAGCACGAGCATCCGGAGCTGCGGTGCAGCCGCGTTGACCTGTCGTCGGACGGCGACCCGGCGGAGCTGGGCGCGCTGGTCGCGGAGTTGTGTGCCGACACCCCCGAAACCGATGTGGCGCTGCGCGGCGGTGAGCGCTACGTCGCCAGGCTGGCCCGCTGCCGCACCGACGGACCCGCCGAGCGGCCCGTCGAAATCCGCGCCGACGCCACCTATCTGATCACCGGCGGGCTGGGCGGGATCGGCCAGGTCGTCGCCGGCTGGTTGGCCGAGCAGGGCGCCCGGCATCTGGTCCTGCTGGGCCGCGGCCCCGGCGCGCCGTCGGCGGCGGACACCCTGCAGGCGTTGTGGGCCAAGGGCGTCGAGGTGGTGGTCGCCCACGGCGACGTCGCCCGCGCCGACCAGCTGGCCGCCGTCCTGGCCTCGACCCGCGCCTCCCTGCCGCCGCTGCGCGGGATCGTGCACGCCGCCGGGGTTCTCGACGACGGCATCCTGCAGCGCCTCGACGCCCGGCGGCTGCGCGCGGTGACGGCGCCCAAGGTGGAGGGCGCCTGGAATCTGCACGCGCTGACCCGCGAGGACGAACTGGACTTTTTCGTGTTGTTCTCCTCGGCGGCGTCGGTGCTCGGTTCGCCCGGACAGGCGCACTATGCGGCGGCCAACGCGTTCCTGGACGCGTTGGCGTGGCAGCGGCACGCGGAGGGCCGGCCCGGGCTGACCATCAATTGGGGGCCGTGGGCCCAAGTCGGGATGGCCGCCGGGACCGAACAGCGGCGCCACCTCACCGGCCACGGTTTCGCCGCCATGGCACCGGCCGACGGAACCCGGACACTGTCGCATCTGTTGGCGACGTCGACGACCCAAATCGCGGTGCTGCGGGTGGATTGGGCGCAGCGGCGCGCGGGTGCCGACCCGCCGCTGCTCGCCGACCTGCTCCAGGCCCCCGAGCCGGCCGCCGGCCAGGACGCCGGGCTCACCGCCGCGCTGCGCGGCGCGGACCAGCCGCAGCGCCAACGGCTCCTGGAGCCGTACCTGCGCGAGCAAGTGGCCGCCAAACTCGGCCTGGCGGCGCCGCGGCTGGACGTCGAGCTGCCCCTCAACCAGCTGGGGCTCGACTCGCTGACCGCGATGGAGCTGCGCCGAAAGGTCGAACTCGACCTGGGCATCGCGTTGCCGGTGGTGAAACTGCTGGATGGCCCCAGCGTCGCCGACCTCGCCGGGTGGCTCGCCGACCAGCACGTCGGCGCGCCCGCGGCGCCCCCCGAACCCGCGGCCGGCAACGGGCACCGCAACGGGGCGCCGGTGAACGGTGCCGACGGGGGCCGGTGGGTGGACCTGCTGACCCAGGTGCCGGAGGTGTCCGACGACGCCGTGGACGAGTTGCTGCGTGAGGTGTTAGCCGCCAAGGAGGGCCACCATGACCGATAGCGCCATCGACATCGCCGGCCTGTCCACCGAGGAGAAGCGGGCGCTGCTAGCCCGGCTGCTCACCGAACAGGCCGAGCTGTCGGCGTCGGTGCATCCGTTGTCCTACGGGCAGCGCGCGCAATGGTTTTTGTACCAACTCGCCCCCGGCAGCCCCGCCTACACCATCACCTACGCCGGGGCCATCGGCGGTGACCTGGACGTGCCGGCGCTGGACCGCGCCGCCCAGGCGCTAGTCGACCGGCACGCGATCCTGCGCACCACCTACGGCGTCCGCGACGGTCAGCCCGTGCAACGCGTGCAGCCCCGCTGGCCGGTGCGCCTGGCCCGGCACGACGTGGACGCCGACGACGTCGGCGACTGGATCCGTCGCGAGACCAACCGCCCCTTCAACCTGGAAACCGGGCCGGTGTTCCGGTTGACCCTGCTGCGGCGGGCGCCCCGCGACCACGTGCTGGTGTTGGCCGTGCACCACATCGCCGTCGACTTCTGGTCGATCGACGTCCTTCTGGATGAACTCGGCAAGCTGTACGCCGCCGAACACGGTGCGCCGGCGCCGCCACCGTGCCCGGACAGCTACGTCGACTACGTGGACCGCCAGCAGCAGCTGCTGTCCGGGCCGGACGGGGAACGCCTGTGGCGGTACTGGCGGGACCAGCTGGCCGGTGACCCGCCCAACCTCGGGCTCGCCACCGACCGGCCGCGGCCGGCGACCCAGAGCTACCGCGGTGCGGTGCACCGGTTCACCCTGCCCGCCGACCTGGCGGCCGGGCTCAGGGAGGTCGCCCGCGGCGCCGGCGCCACCCCCTACATGACCGTGCTGGCCGCCTACGCCACCTTGCTGCATCGTTACACCGGCCACGACGACGTCCTGATCGGGTCACCGTTCGCGTGCCGGGACCGCGTCGAGATGGAGGGTCTGGTCGGTTACGTGACCAACCCGGTGGTGTTGCGCGCCGACCTGCGCGGCGACCCGACGTTCGCGGCGTTGCTGGGCGCCGTCAAGGAAACGGTGCTGGGGGCGCTTGCGCACCAAGACTATCCGTTCCCGCTGCTGGTGGAGCGGCTCCGGCCGTCCCGCGACCTGAGCCAGACCCCGCTGTTTCAGGCGTCGTTCGCCTGGGAACAGCCGCGCCGATTCGCCGACGGCACCGGTGGGGCGGGTTTCGAGCTGGAGACCATCCACGTCGGTCAGGGCGGCGCGGCCTTCGACTTGACCCTGCAGGTGGCCGACGCCGGCGGGGAGTTGACCTGCGTACTGCAGTACAACACCGACCTTTTCGATGACGCGACGATCGCGCGGATGGCCGGCCACTTCACCACGTTGCTCGGCGGTATCGCCGCCGAGCCCGGCCGCCGCGTGTCCGCGCTGCCGCTGCTCACCGACGCCGAGCGCCGCCAACAGGCGGCGTGGAACGACACCCGGGTGTGCTACGACGCCCCCGAGTGCCTGCATGAGATGGTGGCGGCGGCCGCACGACGCAACCCGATGGCCATCGCCGTGTCGTTCGACGACCAGACGCTGACCTACGCCGAACTCGACGCCCACGCCAACGCGCTGGCGCATCGACTTCGGGGTGTCGGGGTGGGACCGGACGGCATCGTTCCGGTCCTGCTGGACCGCTCGGCCGATCTGATCGTCGCGCTGCTGGGGGTGCTGAAGGCCGGCGGCGCGTTCATGCCGCTGGACCCGGCGCAACCCGCCAACCGCATCGCGGCCATCCTGGGCAATGCCGCCGACGCGCCGGCCTGCGTCACCCACCACCGCCACCTGGATCTGGTGTCGGCGTTCCGCGGTCACCGGCTCTGCCTGGATGGACCCGAGGCGCCCGCGGCCGACGGCGGGGCCCCGGTGGTCTCGGCCACCACGGCGGCCCACCTCGCCTACGTCGTGCACACCTCCGGTTCCACCGGCGTGCCCAAGGGCGCGCTGAACACCCACGGCGCGATCCGCAACCTGCTGCTGTGGATGCAAGCCAGCTACCGGCTCACCCCCGAGGACCGGGTGCTGCACCAGACGCCGATCACGTTCGACGCCGCGATCGGCGAGATTTTCTGGCCGTTGACCGTCGGCGCCCGGCTGGTCATCGCAAAACCCGAGGGGCACAAGGACACCGGCTACCTGGTCCGGACCGTGATCGAGCACTCCATCACCACCGCGCATTTCGTGCCGTCGATGCTGCGGGCGTTTCTGGCCGAACCGGACGCGGCGCGCTGCGACACACTACGCCGGGTGTGGTGCGGCGGCGAGGTGCTGAGCTACGAACTCGCGCAGCAGTTCCTGGCCACCCTGGACGCCGAACTGCGCAACGAGTACGGCCCCGCGGAGGCCGCGATCACCGTCACCGGTTTTCACTGCCGGCGCGGCGCACCCGGCCCGATCATCCCGATCGGGCGGCCGATCGCCAACACCCGCGTGTATCTGCTCGACGCGCACCTGCAGCCGGTGCCGGTGGGTGTGCCGGCCGAGCTGTTCATCGGCGGTGCCGGGGTGGGGCGCGGCTACCTCAACCGGCCCCACGCGACGGCCGCCAGCTTCCTCGCCGACCCGTTCACCGATGAGCCCGGGCGGCTGATGTACCGCACCGGCGATTTGGCGCGCTATCTGCCCGACGGCGAGATCGAGTACCTGGGGCGCGTCGACGACCAGGTGAAGATCCGTGGGGTGCGGATCGAGCCGGGTGAGGTGGAAGCCGCACTGCAGCAACACCCCGGGGTGCACGAGAACGCGGTGGTGGCCGGCGACGACGGCCGCGGCAACACCCGGCTCGTCGCGCACCTGGTGGCGGCCGCAGAGCCCGCGCCGACCACCGCCGAGCTGCGCCGCTTCCTGCTCGAGCAGCTGCCCGCCGCGATGGTGCCGGCGGTCTTCACGGTGGTGGACACGCTGCCGCACATGTCGAGCGGCAAGGTCGACCGCCGCGCCCTGCAGGCGGCCGACGAGGCGGCCCCGGCCCCGCGGCCGGCCTACGTCGCCCCGCGCACCGACACCGAACGGCTGCTCGCCGAGATCTGGTGTGCGGTCCTGGATCTGGACCGGGTCGGCGTCCACGATGACTTTTTCGCGTTGGGTGGCTCCTCGACGCACAGCCTGGAGGTCGCGGTGCGGGCGAACGCGGCGGGCCTGCCGCTGAAACCCGAGTCGGTGTTCTTGTTCGGCACCATCGCCGAGCTGGCCGCCGAATACGGCGAGGCCGCCCCGGACGCCGCCGAGCGGCCGCCCCAGCGACCGGTCAACGGCGCTGCCGTCGTCGCCGAGGCAGCGCCAGTGCCGACCCCGGCGACCCCGGTGCCGACCGGCGGACCGCCGACCCGGAACACGGTGATCGAAAGCATCGGCCTGTACCTGCCGACCGGGGTGATGTCCACCGAGACCGTCCTGGCCGGCTGCGTCAACAAGATCGGCATCCCGTTGGAGCGGCTGACCGGCATCAAAAGCCGGCGGGTGGTGGGGCACGACGAGTTCTCGATCGACTTGGCCCGCAATGCGGTCACCGACTGCCTGGCCCGATCCAGCTACGCACCCGACGAGATCGACCTGATCATCTGCTGCAACATCTCTCGCTACGACGGGCCGGACCAGAAGATCATGTTCGAACCCAGCACCGCGGTGCGGTTGCGGGAGCAATGCGGCCTGACCGAGGCGCTGGCCTTCGACATTTCCAACGCCTGCGCCGGCATGTTCACCGGTGTCGCGGTGGCCGACGCCTACCTGCAGACCGGACTGGTGCAGTGCGCCCTGGTGGTCAGCGGCGAATACATCAGCCACATCACCGAGACCGCGCAGCGCGAAATCGAGGGACCGATGGATCCGCGGCTGGCGTGCTTGACCGTGGGGGACATCGGTGCCGCGGTGCTGCTGGAGCGCGGCCCCAACGACCGCGTCGGCTTCCACGACATCGACATGGCCACCCTGAGCCGGTACAGCACCTTGTGCATGGCCAAGGCCAGCGACGGCCCGCACGGCGGCGCGATCATGACCGTCGACTCCATCGCCGCGACCGTCACCGCGGTCAAGCGGTCCATCCCGTATGTCGCCGCGGTGATGAAGCGGCACGGCTGGCGCCCCGAGCACTGCGATCACATCGTCATGCACCAGACCTCGGAAGCGTCGCTGCACGACGCGGTCAGCGCGGTGAACCGGGTGTTCGGGCACGCCACCGCCCATCCGGGCAACATCATCAACAACCTGGCCGAACGGGGCAACACCGCCAGCACCACCCACTTCGTGGCGCTGCACGACCAGATCCGGGGCAACCGGATCCAACCGGGCGACAATGTGGTGTTCGGCATCAGCGGCTCCGGCACCACGGTGGGCGCCGCGCTGTACACGTTCGACGACCTGCCGGCGCGGATGCGCCGGACCCCCAACGGGGAGCGCGGTCGCGGCCCGGCGGCCCGCAGACGACCCGCCGAGCCGCCCCCGACGCCCCGGGTGCGGATCGATGGGGTCGGCACCGCGCTCCCCGCCCAAGCCGGGCCGCCGCACGCGGTCGATCTGGCGGTGCGGGCCGCGACCGCGTGCCTGGAGCACAGCGGACTGGACCGCGCCGCCCTGGACCTGATCCTCTACGCCGGGGTGTCCCGGGAGGATTTCCTCGCCGAACCGGCCATCGCCGCGCTGGTCGCCGGCGAACTGGCGGTCAACGACGACCTGGAATCCCCGGATCAGCCCAAAACCTTCGTGTTCGACGTGCTCAACGGCGCGGTCGGATTCCTCAACGCGTGCCAGGTGGGTGCCCAGCTGATCGGCGCCGGAAAAGCCGACCACGCGATGGTGGTGGCCGCCGAAATCGAAAACAACCGCGCCGGCACCGGCCACCCGCTGTACGGCCTGAGCGAAACCGGTTCGGCGGTGCTGCTGGGCCGCGGCGACGGCACGGCGGGTTTCGGCCGGTTCGTCTTTCATCACCACCCCGAGTACGCCGACGCGCTGGAAACCTATTTCCAGCACCGCGACGGCCACAGCTGGCTGCAGATCGACCGTGACCCCGATTTGGTCGCCCACTACCTGGACTGCATCCCGGCCGCGGTCGAGGAACTGTTGAAGCTCGAGGAGCTGGACTGCTCGCAGATCGCGGCCGTGCTCCCGCCGCAGCTGTCCGGCGCGGACCGGACCGAACTCGCCGCCCGCCTGAACATCCCGGTGTCGCGTTTCGTCGACCTGGCCGTCGAGTCCGACCCGTTCTCGTCCTGTCTGCCCTATGGCCTGCAGCAGGTGTGGGCGCGTCGGCTGGTCAGCCCGGGCGACATCGCGCTGCTGGTGAGCGTCGGCTCGGGTGTCGAGGTCGGCTGCGCAACCTACCGGTTCTGATTCCCATGCCCGCGCTGGCCACCGCAGCCACCCGATCCCGGCGTCGAACCCGGAAGTATCGCTCCGGAACGCGCGGGCAAGGAGTAGCGTGCCGGTCAGCGGTCGACCGCATACAAGCAGATGAGCTCTCCGCGGCTACGGAAACGCCCACAACCGGAGGCGATGCGATTTTCGGAGTCTTGAAGCGACTGTGGATTCCGCTGGTGGTCTTGGTGGTGGTCGCCATCGGCGGACTGACCGTTTCGCGGCTCCACGGCATCTTCGGGTCCGAGGAATACCCGTCCTACGTCGACACCAACACCGACGGCGCCAAACCGGTCGATCCCAAGCAGCTGACCTACGAGGTGTTCGGGGCACCCGGGACCGTGGCCGACATCAGCTATTTCGACGCCAACGCCGACCCGCAGCGCGTCGATGCGGCGCACCTGCCGTGGTCGGTGACGATCACCACCAGCTCGGCTGCGATTCTGGGAAACGTTGTGGCACAAGGTAACAGTCACAGCATCGGGTGCCGCATCCTGGTCAACGGCGAGGTCAAAGCCGAACGAACCTCCAACGAAGTGAACGCCTACACCTTCTGTCTGCTGAAGGCCGGATGATGACTACCGAACGCACCGACAGGCCATTCCTCGCCCGCACCATCCGCATGGTCTCGGCACCCATCATCCTGGCGTGGTTGGTGGTCGCGGCGCTGCTGACGTTCGCGATTCCATCGCTGGAGCAGGTCGGCAAGGAGCGCGCCGCCCCGATCATGGCCGACGATGCGCCCTCGGTGCGGGCGATGAAGCGGATCGGCGAGGTTTTCCAGGAATCGGAATCCGACAGCACGGCGATGATCGTCTTGGAAGGTGATCAGCCCCTCGGCGACGCCGCCCACCAGTACTACGACCTGCTGATCCGCCAGTTGGTCAACGACCCCAAGCACGTGCGGCACGTCGAGGACTTCTGGAGCGATCCGCTCACCGCGGCCGGGGTGCAAAGCGCCGACGGGAAGGCCGCCTACGTCCAGGTCAATCTCGCCGGCAACGAAGGGGAGGACCTGGCGAACGAATCGGTACGGGCCGTGCAGGGCATTGTGGCGCGAACGCCGGCCCCACCCGGGGTCAAGGCCTACGTCACCGGGTGGACGCCGCTGATCACCGACGAAGACGAAAGCGGCAACAAAAGCGTGCTCAAGATCACCGTGGTCAGCATCGCGGCGATCTTCACCATGCTGTTCTTGGTGTACCGCTCGGTCACCACCGTGGCGTTGCTGCTGGCCATGGTGGGCGTCGAGTTACTCGCGGCCCGAGGGACCGTCGCGTTTCTTGCGCTGCACGGGTGGTTCCGGCTGTCCACGTTTGCGGTCACCCTGGTGGTGGCGCTGGCGATCGCCGCTGGAACCGACTACGGGATCTTCTTCTTCGGCCGCTACCACGAGGCGCGTCAGGCCGGCGAAGACCGGGAAACGGCCTACTACACGACCTACCGCGGCGTCGCCAAGGTGGTCTTGGCGTCCGGTTTGACCATTGCTGGGGCGGTGGCCTGCCTCAGTTTCACCCGGATGCCGTATTTCCAGACCCTGGGCGCCCCCTGCGCCGTGGGCATGGTGGTGTCGGTGGCGGTCGCGCTCACCTTGGTGCCGGCGGCGCTCGCGGTGGGCGGCCGGTTCGGGCTGTTCGACCCCAAGCGCACCGTCCAAGTCCATGGCTGGCGACGGGCCGGGACCGCGATCGTGCGCTGGCCCGCGCCCGTCCTGGCCGCGACGATCGCCGTCGCCCTGATCGGGCTGCTGACCCTGCCGGGATACCGGGCCAGCTACAACCTGCTGAAGTATCTCCCGCATAACCTGCCGTCCGGGCAGGGATTTGCGGCCGCCGAGCGACATTTCTCCCCGGCCCGAATGATGCCCGAACTCCTGATGGTCGAAACGGACCGCGATTTGCGCAACCCGGCGGACTTTCTGGTCCTCGACCGGCTGACCAAACGCATTTTCGGGGTCGAAGGGGTGTCCCGCGTGCAGGCCATCACCCGGCCGGAGGGGACACCACTTGAGCACTCCTCGATTCCGTTTCAGCTCAGCATGCAAAACGCCGGTCAGCTGCAAAACATGAAGTTCGAGAAGGACCGCATCAACGACATGATGACGCAGGCCGAACAACTGGCGGGCACGATCGCGGCGATGCGGCGGATGCAGGGATTGATGGGGCAGCTCACCGGCACCACGCACGCCATGATCGGTAAAACCCATGAGATCGTGTCGGTCACCGATGATTTGCGCGACCACCTCGCCGACTTCGACGATTTCTGGCGGCCCATCCGGAACTATTTCTACTGGGAGCAGCACTGCTACGACATCCCGATCTGCTGGTCGCTGCGCTCCCTCTTTGACGCGATGGACGGTGTCGATCAGCTGGACGAGAAACTGCACCAACTCACCGACGACTTCGATCAATTCGATGTGCTCATGCCGCAGCTGAACGCGCAGTTCTCCCCGATGATCGCGACGATGGAATCGGTGCGGACCATGCTGTTGACCATGCACAGCACCATGTCCGGGATCTTCGAGCAGATGGAGGAACTCAGCGGCGACGCGACCGCGATGGGCAAGGCGTTCGATGCGGCCAGAAACGACGATTCCTTCTACCTGCCGCCGGAAGTCTTCGCAAACCCCGACTTCCAGCGCGCGATGAAGTTCTTCCTGTCCCCGGACGGCAACGCGGTCCGCATGATCATCACCCACCGCGGTGATCCCGCCGCGCCCGAGGCGATCTCGCGGATCCGCGCGATCCGGACCGCGACCGCCGAGGCACTCAAGGGGACCCCGCTGGAACACGCCAAGGTCTACCTGACCGGCACCGCGGCGATCAACAAGGACCAGCGCGACGGGTCCAGCGTCGATTTGCTGATCGCCGGGGTCGCGTCGCTGTGCCTGATCTTCATCATCATGCTCATCATCACCCGCAGTCTTGTTGCCGCGGCGGTGATTGTCGGAACGGTGGCGCTGTCGCTGGGCGCCTCGTTCGGACTGTCGGTGCTGGTCTGGCAGTACCTGCTGGGCATCGACTTGCATTGGCTGGTGCTGGCGATGTCGGTGATCATCCTGTTGGCGGTGGGGTCGGACTACAACCTGCTGTTGGTTTCTCGGCTCAAAGAGGAACTCGGCGCCGGGATCAAGACCGGCATCATCCGTGCGGTGGGCGGCACCGGCAAGGTGGTGACCTCGGCGGGCCTGGTGTTCGCGTTCACCATGGCGTCGATGGTGGTCAGCGATCTGCGCATCATCGGTCAGGTGGGCACCACCATCGGTCTGGGACTGCTGTTCGACACCCTGGTGGTGCGCGCCTTCATGACGCCCTCCATCGCCGCGTTGCTGGGCCGCTGGTTCTGGTGGCCGCAACGCATCCGACCCCGCCCGGCCAGTTACCTGCTGCGGCCATACGCGCCTCGGCCCGTGGTCCGGCGCTACCTGTTGCCGCAGGAACCGGTCCTGGCCGGGGTCATTCGGTCCGGCGCACCAGCGCGGGCCAGCGCCAGATCGACACGGTTCCGGATGCGCAGGTGGCTAGGGATGCCGCTGGCCATCGGGTTGCTGATCGGCGTCGGGGGACTGACCGTGTCGCGGCTGCCGCGGCATCTTGGGCTCTGAGAAGGGAAGGAGCGAACGTGAGCGTGCGACCAACGCTGGAACGATTATGGATACGTGCCGCCGCGCCGGTATTCAACGCGCCGGTGGCCGCGGTGGCCACCTCCCCGCGGCTGGGCGGCATGGTGAACCGATACCTCACCCGCACCAACACGCTGACCATCCTCAGCTATACCGGACCGCGTTCCGGGCGGCGGTTCAGCACCCCGGTGACCTGCCGCCGCGCCGGCGACGAATTCGTCATCGACGTCTGGATCCCCGAGGCGAAGACCTGGTGGCGGAACTTTCTCGGCGAGGGCGGGCCCCTGACGTTGCGCCTCGACGGCACCGAGCGCGCCGGGCACGCCGTGGCCCGGCGCGACCAGAACGGACGCGTCACCGTCGCCGTCCGACTGACCGACGCAGCGCCGGAAGGCTAGCCGCCATGAAACCTGTGCATGCACCAGTCATCTTCATCACCGGTGGTGCCGGTGGAATCGGGGCGGCGCTGGCCCGCCGACTGCACGCGGCCGGCGCCACGGTGGTCTTGACCGATGTCGACGACGCACCGCTGGCCCAGGTGGCCGCGGAGCTCGGCGGCGGCGAGCGGGTGCTGACGGTGACCGCCGATGTGCGCGATCTGCCGGCGATGCAGTCGGCGGCGGATGCCGCGGTGCACCGCTTCGGCGGTATCGATGTGGTGGTCGCCAACGCCGGAATCGCCAGCAATGGTTCGGTTTTGCAGGTCGACCCGGCGGCGTTCAAGCGGGTTCTCGACGTGGATGTGCTCGGCGTGTTCCACACCGTGCGGGCCACGCTGCCGGCGGTGCTCGAACGCCGCGGCTATGTGCTGATCGTGTCGTCGCTGTCGGCCTACGCCGCGTCGCCGGGCAGCACCTCCTACGACACCGCCAAAGCCGGCGTCGAGCACCTCGCCGACGGGCTGCGGCTGGAATTGGGGCACCGCGGCGTGGCCGTCGGCTCGGCTCACATGTCCTTCATCGACACGGCCCTGGTCCGTGAGTGCCGCGACGAATTACCGGCGTTCGCGGCGATGCTGGCAAAGCTGCCGTGGCCGTTGAGCAGCACCACCTCGGTGGACAGCTGCGCGGCGGCGTTCGTCAAGGGCATCGAGCGCCGCCGCAGCCATGTGTACTGTCCGGGCTGGGTGCGGGTATTCCGGTGGCTCAAGCCGGTGTTGTCGACCGGCGTGGTCGAAGCGCTGGTCCGCAGGTCCACGTCGCAGCTACTGTGCCAGCTGGATACCGAGGTCGCTGCGCTGGGTCGCTGTACCAGCGCCCGGGTCGAAGCACTGGAGAAGCTATGAAACCTGTGAGTTCCCAAGTTGTTTTCATCACCGGCGCCGCCGGCGGTGTCGGCACCGAGGTGGCCTGCCGCCTGCACCGTAAGGGCGCCAGACTACTTTTGACCGACGTCGACGAGCCGCGGTTACGCGAGCTGAGCGCTGAACTCGGCGACGAGCGGGTGATGACGGTGGTCGCCGACGTGCGTGATCCCGCGGCGATGCAAGCCGCCGCCGACCACGCCGTGGAACGGTTCGGCGGCATCGACACCGTGCTCGCGAACGCCGGCATTGTGAGCTACGGCTCGGTGCGTCAGGTCGATCCGGACGCATTCAAGCGGGTGATTGACGTCAACGTTCTCGGGGTGTTCCACACCGTGCGGGCGGCGTTGCCGTCGGTGATCGCTCGCCGCGGCTACATCCTGATCGTGTCCTCGTTGGCGGCCTACGGGGCGGCCGCGGGGATGGCGTCGTATAGCACGTCGAAGGCCGGGGTCGAGTACTTCGCTAACACGCTGCGCCTTGAAGTCGCCCACCTGGGCGTCGATGTCGGCTCTGCGCACATGTCCCTGCTCGACACACCGCTGCTGCGGGACGCCAAGGCCGATCTCGCGACGTTCCGGGAGATGCTGGCCGCCCACGGGCCGGGGTTCACGGTGACGTCGGTGCAGGACTGCGGACAAGCCTTCATCAAGGGGATTGAGCGCCGCAAACATCGCGTCAATTGCCCACGGTGGGTTGGCGCGGCGCGCTGGCTGCGTCCGCTGTTGACGTCACCGGTGGGGGAGTATTCGATGGCGAAGTCCGCGCGGGACATACTGCCGCGGTTGGACGCCGAGGTGGCGGCGTTGGGCCGCAATATGAGCGCTCGCAGTGACGCGCTGGTCAAGCGCGGCTGAGCGGGCGTCGTGGCTTAGGTCGAGACGCTGGCCCGCAGATGTTCGTCGAAAAACGCGAACACCCGGGTCCAGGCGTCCTCGGTGGCGGCCGCGTTGTAGCCGAATCCGGTGATGCGGGCCAGGGTTTGACCGGGAATGTCGTTGGCGAAGCTGTGCCCGGCGTGCGGATAGGTCTTGATGTCGGCGGTGATGCCGTTGCGCTCGACAGCCTTACGCAACCGCCCCGGTGCACCCACACCGAGCGGATCCAGTCGGCCGAAGCTGGCCACGATCGGGCAAGCACCGTCCAACACCTCGGCGAGGTTGCGGGGCAGCGGCGTGGCGTAGAACGGCGCTGATGCGCTAAAACCTTTGGGCGCCATGACTAATGCGAACTGGCCGCCCATGCAGAACCCGGCGATGCCCACCTGGCCGGAGCATTCCGGCATCGACCGGAGATGGTCTCGAGTGGCGAGGATATCGTCGAGGGCGCGGCCTTGTTTGGCCAACAGGTCCCGAAACACTCTGGTGACGCAGCGGATTCGACCGCCGTGGGCGAACAGGTTCGGGGTGGCTGCGAGGTATCCGGCCGCAGCGATCCGTTGCGAGATCGCCTCTTTGTCCTCGTCGGTAGCGCCGATCGGCGGGTGGATCACCACTACACCGGGGCGGGGGCCTTGTTTTTCGGGCAGGTCCAGCATGGCATCGATCGGGCCGCCCGGGGTTTCGATGTTGATTGTCGTTGTCACGCCACCCATCCTAGAAAGCGTGTCCGTGAATTGATGCACGTAATTACTACTCTATTTGTGTGCCACCACTACTCTATTCGGCTCGCAGAACGCCGATCACGCTGTGCGGGGCATAGGCTCCTGCGCATAACGCGCACGCGGGGGGCGTGGCCGTGCTAGCGGGCAAGCTGGCTTGCTGTGGATGAGATTCGCGACTAGGTGGTCAGATGTTAAACGAGAGTCGACTGGTCGCGCCGGCGACGTTGCTGCACCTGATGAGGCATCGGGCCGTGCGGTATCGAGACAAGATGGTGTTCGACTACGCCGACTTTTCGAGCGGCGGCGCAGAACACCATCGGCTCAGCTACCACAAGCTCGACCTGCAGGCCCGAGCAATCGCGGGCGAATTGCAGCGACAGGGCGCCGCCGGCGAGCGGGTGTTGGTGTTGTGCCCCTCCGGGGTGGACTTCATCGCCGGCCTTTTCGGGTGCATCTATGCCGGTGCCGTTGCGATCCCGGTGCACCCGCCGGTACGGACCCGAGTCATCACCCGTGTCGCATCGATTGTCGCCGATGCCCAAGCGGGCGTGGTATTGACCACCGCGGATTCGCACGCGGAACTCAAGGCCGCGATGGACGGTATGGCCGACACGGCCGCCCTGCGGTGGTGTACCACCAACGTCGACGAGGCCGACACCGCCGCCCACTGGGTAGCCCCCAATCTCGACCCGGATGCACCGGTGCTGGTGCAGTACACCTCGGGTTCCACGAGTTCGCCGAAAGGTGTTGTGCTGACCCATCGCAACCTGCTCGCCAACCTGGAGGCCATCCGTCGCGCGATCGACGGGAACGAGTCCACCATTGTCGTGTCCTGGCTGCCGCTGCACCACGACATGGGTCTGATCGGGGCGATGCTGGGCACGCTGTACCTGGGCGGCAGCTGTTATCTGATGCCGCCCGAGGCGTTTATCCAGCACCCGATGCGGTGGCTGGAAACGCTGTCCGCATCCGGCGCGAACGTCAGTGTCGCCCCGAATTTCGCCTACGACCTGTGCGTGGAACGCAGCAGCGCCGCCGAACGGGCGGCGCTGGATCTGTCGCACTGGACGACGGCGATGTCGGGTGCCGAACCGGTGAATCCCACCACCTTGCAGCGGTTCGCCGAGGCGTTCGCCCCCGCGGGTTTCCGGGACACCGCGTTCCGGCCGGTGTACGGGCTGGCCGAGGCGACCCTGCTGGTGACCGCCGGGGCCGAGACCGCCGAACCGGTGCAGCGCCACGTCGACCCCGTCGCGTTGCGCGACCACCACGTCGTGGACCTGCCGTCCGAGCACCCGGGCGCGGCGACGCTCATCGGGTGCGGCACGGTGCAGCATGGGGTGCAGGCGGTGATCGCCGATCCGGTCACGCGGCGGCAATGCCGCGCCGACGAGATCGGGGAAATCTGGGTCGCCGGAGCCAGCGTCGCGCAGGGCTACTTGGGCAAGCCGACCGAAACGGAGGAAACCTTCTCGGCGTACCTGTCCGACACCGGGCGCGGACCGTTCCTGCGTACCGGCGATATGGGATTCCTGCGTGACGGCGAACTGTTCATCGCGGGACGGCTTAAGGACCTCATCATCATCCGCGGGGCGAACTACTACCCCAACGACCTCGAAGCCACCGCGCAGGACAGCCACCCGGCGCTGTTGCGGGGCCGCGGGGCGGCGTTCGCGGTCACCTCGGCATCCAACACCGCCGAACAGCTCGTCGTCGTGCAGGAGGTCGACCGCGACCGGATCGCCGACGTCGACGCGGTGATCGACGGCATCCGGACCGCGATCACCGAACGGCATGAAATCCAGGTGCACGGGGTGGTTCTGGTCGAGCCGCTGCGGATCCCGACCACGTCGAGCGGAAAGATCCGGCGACGCGCCTGCCGGCAGCGGTTCCTCGACGGCGCTCTGGAGGTGTTCGCCCAGTGGCATGCTCCCACCGCGGGGGATTTGCCGCCACCCGCAGCGCCCGCCGACGTGGCGGCACCCGAGGCCGAGCGCACCGCCGAGGAGATCACCGCCTGGGTGGTCACCGAGTTGGGCGCGGCGCTGGGGCTGGCGCCCAGTGAGATCGACCCCACCCAACCGTTCGCGTCCTACGGGCTGGACTCCGTGCACGCCATCTGGCTGACCACCGCGTTGGAAACCTGGCTGGGCCGCAAGCTTTCGCCGACCCTGGCCTACGACTACCCGACGATCGAGCGGTTCGCCCGGCACCTGGCCGGGGACACCCACACCACCGTCGCGCAGGCCGACGGCGCAGCCCCGGCCGCCGCCAGCGACGAACCGATCGCGATCATCGGCCTCGGCTGCCGGTTCCCCGGCGCCGACGGGCCGGCGGCGTTTTGGCGGCTCCTCGCCGACGGCACCGACGCCGTAACCGCCACCCCGCCGCACCGCTGGGCGCTGGACGCGGGTCGCGCCACCCCGCGGTGGGGCGGGTTCCTCGATCAGGTCGACCAGTTCGATCCGCAGTTTTTCGGCATCTCGCCGCAGGAGGCGGCGTGCATGGACCCGCAGCAGCGGCTGCTTCTTGAGGTGGCGTGGGAGGCGCTGGAAGACGCCGGGCAGGTGCCGGATCGATTGGCCGGCAGCCGCACTGGTGTGTTCATCGGTATCGCCACCAACGACTACGGCGCCCTGCGGCGGGGCGGGCCGGCGCTGCTGGACGGCTACACCGGAAACACGTTGAGCGTCGCCGCCAACCGGATCTCCTACCTCTGCGACTTCCGCGGACCGAGCATGGCGATCGACACCGCGTGCTCCTCGTCGCTGGTCGCCGTGCACCAGGCCTGCCGCAGCCTGTGCGACGGCGAGTCCACCCTGGCCTTAGCCGGCGGCGTCAACCTCGTGCTGTCGCCGCGGATCGACGCCGACCTCGATCAGGCCGGCCTGCTGGCGGCCGACGGCCGCTGCAAGACGTTCGACGCCCGGGCGGACGGATTCGTCCGGGGCGAGGGCGCCGGGATCGTGGTCCTCAAACCGTTGAGCCGAGCGTTAGCCGACGGCGACCCGGTCTACGCGGTCATCCGCGGCAGCGCTGTCAACCAGGACGGGCGCAGCAACGGGTTGACGGCCGCCAGCCGCGCGGCGCAGGAAGCCGTCGTCGCCGAGGCCTACCGACGCGCGGAGCTGCCGCCCGGTGCGGCGCAGTATGTCGAAACACACGGCGCGGGAACATATCTGGGCGACCTCATCGAAGCGGAGGCGCTCGGCACCGTCCTGGCGCAGGGCCGCGGGCCGGATGACCAGTGCCTGATCGGATCGGTCAAGACCAACATCGGCCACCTGGGGGCGGCGGCCGGGGTGGCCGGGCTCATCAAAGTCGCGCTGGCACTGCATCATCGGGCGATCCCGCCCAGCCTTAACTGCGCGGAACCCAACCCGCACCTCCCGCTGGACAGCTTGCGCGTCGCGCAGCAGCTGGTCAGCTGGCCGGACCACGGCGGCCGCGCGGTGGCCGGGGTCAGCGCATTCGGCTTGGGCGGCGCCAATGCGCACCTGGTGGTGACCGAGGCACCGCAGGTCCGCGTCGCCGCGGTCGACGACCAGCAGCTCAAGCGTGCCGAACTGCTGCCGCTGTCGGCCCGCTCGGCGCCGGCCCTGACCGAACTGGCCGGCCGGTACGCGGCGGCGCTGCGGGCCGGAACCGCCCCCGCCGAGCTGTGCCACACCGCCGGCGCGCGCCGCGGCCACCACGACTATCGGTTGGCCGCGGTCGGCGGGTCGGCCGCGGAGCTGTCTGCCGCGCTGGACGCCCACCAATCCGGGGCGCCGCACCCCGGGCTGGTCACCGGCCGGTGCCGGATGGGCCAGCGACCCGGGGTGGTGTTCCTGTTCTCCGGCCGGGGCTCGCAGTGGCCGGGCATGGGCCAGCGGCTGGCCGCCGAGGAGCCGACGTTCGCGGCGGCGCTGGCCGCCTGCGAGAGCGCGCTGCGCCCCCACCTGGCGGCACGGCGTGCCGAGCCGGCCGATACGGCGTGGTGGCTCAACGACATCGGCATCGTCGGGCCCGCGCTGTTCGCGGTGCAGGTGGCGCTGGCCGCGCTGTGGCGGTCGTGGGGCGTGCAGCCCGACGCCGTGCTGGGGCACGGCCTCGGCGAGGTGGCGGCCGCGCACGTCGCCGGCACCCTCAGCCTCGACGACGCCGCCCGGGTGGTCTGCGCGCGGGCCGGGGGCAGCGCGGACCCGGATGGCTCACAACAGCTTCGGGACGAGCTGGCCGGGCTCTTAGACGCCGGTCGCGACACCTTCGTGGAGATCAGCCCGCAGCCGATCCTGCTGGACGCGGTCCGCGACGAACTCGGCACGGCCGGCGTGTTGTTGCCGTCGCTGCGCCGGGACGCCCCGGAACGCGCCACCATGCTGGCGTCGCTGGCCGCCCTGTACACCCGCGGTCAACCGGTGGCCTGGCAGGCGCTGCACCCCGCCGACACCCGATGCGGGGCAGCGCCCACCTACCCGTGGCAACGCACCCGCTGCTGGATGGACAGCACCGGCCCCACCGGCGCGGGCACCGGCGCCGCGGCGCCGGCGTGGCGGACCGTGCGGTCGGCCGCTGACCCGCAGACGGTGTTCGTCGAGACCGACCTCGGACCCGAGCAGCTGCCGGTGCCCACCGACCGCCCCGACGCGGCGGTGGCGCCGGCGGCGTCGCTGCTCAAGCTGGTGTTGAAGGCGGCGGCCGCCGCGTTCGGCGCAGCGCCCCGGGAGGTCCGCAATGTCGCCTTTCACCAGACCCTGGAGCTCACCGACGGGTCCCCGCGGACCGTGCAGGTGGTGTTCCGCGGGGATCCGCCGGAGCCGGTGTGCTTTGAGTGCCACGCGGCCGAACCCACCGAGCCCGGTGCGCCGGGCTGGTCGCTGCTGGCCAGCGGCGCTGTCGCGACCGCGGATCCGGACAGAGCCGCCCCGGACCCGCAGCTGTGCGAGAGCACTCGGCTGCGCTGCCCCGACACGATTGCCGGGCCGGCGTTCTACCGTCAGCTGGCGGCGCACGGCCTGCGGTACCCGCCGGGGATGCAGCCCGTGCAAGAGGTCTGGCGTCGCGACGGCGAGGCGACCGCCCGGCTGACGCCCGTGGCCGCCGACGGCGACGATTTCGACGCCACGTTGGTGGACGCCTGCGTGCAGGTGCTGACCGCGGCCCTGCCCGCCACGCCCGACAGCTACCGGCTGGTGGGGCTCTCCGAACTGCGGGTCCATCGCCGGCCGGAGGGCGGCAGTGCCTGGTGTCACGCGGTGGCGCACACCGGGTTAGCCCCGGAGGGGTGAGCCGGTGTGCGGTCAGCCCAGCAGCGTGCTGACCGCGGCGGCCAGGTCGGGGGAGCCGGAGCTGGACAGGTTGCGGTAGCTGCCGCCGGACAGCTGCGCGACGGCCTCCCAGGTGGCCCGGTCGGGGTCACCGCCGAAGTCGATGACGTTCACCGCGACCGGGCGGGCCGGGTCGGTGGCCCCGCGGATGTAGTCCTGCAAGCCCGGGCCGTCCAAGGTGCGGTCGGTGTGCGGGCCGGCGGTGATCACCAGCACCGAGTTGGTTTGTCCGTCACGAAAGTTGGCCAGCGCGTCGCCGTACACCATGCGCAGCGTGGTGAACGACACCGCACCGCCGGACGTCGCGCTCAACCCGTCCAAGGTGCCGGTCAGCGCGTCGGTGCGGGGCCGGCCGTCGACGTCGTCGGCCAGCGGGCCGCCGGCCACCACCGACTTGCCTTCGGTGCCGTTGAACGTCCACAACCCCACCGCGGCGTTGGGCGGCAGCGCCTTGATGCGGTCGTTCAGCGCCGCCGCAACGTTGGCGAGCCGGGATTTGCCGCCCTCGTCGGCGGTCAGCGACTGGTCGAGCATGATGGTGACCGCCGGCCCGGCGGTCGGGGCGGTCAAGGTGGTGGCCAGCGTCGCCCGCAGCTCCTCGTCACCCACCGACAACGTCGACGGCAGCGCGGCGAAGCTGGTCACATCGCTGTGCGGCGGGCTGACCCCTTCGACCCGGAACCCGGCCTTGGCCAGGTCGGCCAGCTGGTCGGCCTTGCGGGCGAACCGGGCGAATTCGCTGGCGGCGCTGACCTGCTCGGGCGATAGCCACGAACCGCTGAGCAGCACCAGCGGATAGTCGGCGACCGCGGCCGGTCCCGGCGGCAGCCACGACGTCAACGTGTCCCCGGCATCCGAGAGCGACTCGCCGCGGGCGAACAGCTGCTGTTCGGTGGTGACCACCGCGTGCACCGGGGCCGCGGCGCGATCCCCGGGCCGCAGCAGCGCGTTCATCGCCTCGGCCACCGTATCGTCGGCCAGCTTGGGCTGCCCGTCGACCAGGGTGCGCACCGCGCCGGTGCCGGCGCTGGCCGGGGCGCCGCGCGGCGCCGAGGCCGCGGCCACCGCCTCGGCGGCCAGGAACGCGGCGTCACTGTTGTCGGTGAGCGGCAACGCCAGCCGCAGCGAACCCCAGCCGGGCAGCTTCAACCCGGCCAGCGCGTCGGGTTTGCTCTGCAGCTCCGGCAGCGACGCCCAATTCTGGTTTTCCAGCGCCGGTTTGAGTTCCGGTCGGATCGCCAGCAGCACCGGGGAGGTGACCAGCGAGCGGCTGTCGGTGATGGTTTCGCGGCCGGCGACGGCTTGCAGCCGCGCCGAGGACACCGAGCTGCCCGGGATCCACAGCGCCGGCCGATCCCCGAGCTTGGCCGGCCAGTCGCCGATGAACCCGCTGACCACGGCGTCGGCGCCGGCCGACTTCACGGTCACCTCGACGCAGCGGTCACCGACCGGTTTGGCCGAGTCGTTGAACCGCTCGGCGAAACCTTGGATGCGGTCGGCGATCGCCGGGTCGGCGACGACCGCGACGGTCAGGTCGCCTTCCACGCAGCGCCCGGCGGCCGCGTCGGAGCGGTGCGAGAGGGTGTGCCCGAAGAATCGCCACAAGATGACGGTGCCCACCACCAGCACCACCGCGACCAGCGCGGCGATCACCCCGAGGCTGACCCCGCGTCGACCGCCCTCGCTGCGGTGCCCGCCGCGCCACTCGCCCATCCCGCGCCGACCCGCGCGGACCGCGACCCGCCCGGTCGGCGGCTCGTCGTCGGCCTCCGGGACCGGCTCGTCGAGGTCCTCGTCGGCGTAGTCGTCGTAGTCGCCGTAGTCCTCGTAGTCGTCGTCGAAGGGCAGCGCGTGGCCGTCGTCGTGGTAGCCGCGGTGCGGCGGGTAGTCGCCGGGCTCGGGGTAGCCGCCGGTGGCAGCGAAGCCGGGGGCCTCGAAGTAGTCGCGGCCGCGGTGCTGACCGCCCGAACCCGCCGACGGCCCCGGACCCGGTTCGTCGTCGAGCGCGTCGTCGTAGGGCTCGTCGCCGAACGGCTCGTCGGCGTACTCATCATCATCCGGCCCGGGGATGCTGTGCCTACCCATGGCGGTGTCTGCGCTCTCTTCGTCTACTTACGCCGGATGCAATCAGGCATTTCGGGCCTTCAGCTCGCGGCGCCGCCGATGCAGGATCGGCTCGGTGTAGCCGTTGGGTTGCTCGGTCCCGGACAAGATGAGCTCCTGGGCGGCCAGGAACGCGATGCTGTCATCGAAGTTGGGGGCCATCGGCCGGTAGGCCGCGTCGCCGGCGTTCTGCTCGTCGACCACGGCGGCCATCCGCTCCAGGCTGGCCCGCACATCCTCGCGGGTGATCACGCCGTGGCGCAGCCAGTTGGCCAGCAGCTGCGACGAAATCCGCAGCGTCGCCCGGTCTTCCATCAACGCCACGTCGTGGATGTCGGGCACCTTGGAGCAGCCCACGCCCTGGTCGACCCAGCGCACCACGTAACCCAGGATCGACTGGCAGTTGTTGTCGACCTCCTCGCGGATCTCGTCGGAGGCCCAGGCCAGCTCCTTGGCCAGCGGAATGGTCAACAACTCGTCGATGGTGGTGCGGTGCTTGCCGGCCAGCTCCTTTTGCACCGCGAACACGTCGACCTGGTGGTAGTGCAACGCGTGCAGGGTCGCCGCGGTCGGGGACGGCACCCACGCGGTGCTGGCGCCGGCCCGCGGGTGGGCGATCTTCTGCTCGACCATGTCGGCCATCAGCTCGGTCATCGTCCACATGCCCTTGCCGATCTGGGCGTGACCGGTCAGCCCGGTCGCCAGCCCCACATCGACGTTGGCGTCCTCGTAGGCCAGAATCCAGGGCTGGCTTTTCATGGTGCCCTTGCGCACCATCGGGCCGGCCTCCATCGAGGTGTGGATCTCGTCGCCGGTGCGGTCCAAGAAGCCGGTGTTGATGAACACCACCCGGTCGGCGGCGGCCTTGATACAGGCCTTCAGGTTCAGCGTGGTGCGCCGCTCCTCGTCCATGATGCCGACCTTGATGGTGGCCTGCGGCAACCCCAGCACGTCCTCGACCCGGCTGAACAGGTCGGCGGTGAACGCCACCTCGTCGGGGCCGTGCATCTTGGGTTTGACGATGTAGATGGAGCCGGTGCGGCTGTTGACCAACGGGCCGGTGTCGTCGCTGGCCTTGAGGCCGTGCACCCCGATCAGGCCGGTGAACAACGCGTCCTGGATGCCCTCGAACACCTCGTTGCCGTCGGCGTCGAGGATCGCGTCGTTGGTCATCAGGTGGCCGACGTTGCGCACGAACATCAGGCTGCGGCCGGGCAGCGTCACGGTGCCGCCGTCTGGGGCGGTGAACTCGCGGTCGGCGTGCAGGGTGCGGGTGAAGGTCTTGTCGCCCTTGCTGACCTCCTCGGACAGGTCACCGCGGTTCAGGCCCAGCCAGTTGCGGTAGCCCAGCACCTTGTCGTCGGCGTCGACGGCGGCCACCGAGTCCTCGAAGTCCATGATGGTGGTGACCGCCGACTCCAGCACCACGTCCTTGATGCCGGCGGCGTCGGTCTTACCGATCGGGGACTCGGCGTCGATCAGCACCTCCAGGTGCAGCCCGTGGTGGGCCAGCAGCACCGAGTCGGGGGCGTCGGCGTCACCGGTGTAGCCGGTGAACTGCTCGGGGCTGGCCAGCGCGGTCTCCGACCCGTCGGTGCGGGTGATCACCAGCGCGCCGTCGGCAACCTTGAACTTTTTGACCTCGGCCCACGAGCCGTCGCCCAGCGGCGCCGCGTCGTCGAGGACCTTGCGGGCGTAGGCGATCACCTTGTCGCCGCGCACCTTGTTGTAGCTGGTGCCCTTCTCGGCGCCGTCGCTTTCCGGGATGACATCGGTGCCGTACAGCGCGTCATACAGCGAGCCCCACCGGGCGTTGGCCGCGTTGAGCGCGAACCGGGCGTTGAGCACCGGCACCACCAGCTGCGGGCCGGCGGTGGCGGTGATCTCGTCGTCGACGCCCGCGGTGGTGACGGTGAAGCCGTCGGGCTCGGGCTGCAGGTAGCCGATCTCGGTGAGGAAGGCGCGGTAGGCCTCGGGGTCGATCGGCTCGATCACGTGATGGCGGTGCCACTTGTCGATCTGGGCCTGCAGGTCATCGCGGCGCGCCAACAGCTCCTGATTCCGTGGGGTCAGGTCGGTGACGACCTTGTCCACGCCCGCCCAAAAGCTGTCCGGGTCGACGCCGGTCCCGGGCAGCGCCTCGTTGGTGACGAAGTCATACAGCGTCCGCGCGACGCGCAGATTCCCAACCGACACCCGATCCGTCATAAGTTCCTCCCTCACTGGCAATTAACCACCTTACCGACCGGTAGCACGACTATCCGCAACCGGCGGCCTCCAGTAGCAGGTCACACTGAGCCAGCAGGGTTGCCCGCAGCGGTGCGGCGCGGTCGGCGATGGCGCTCTGGCAACGCACATACTCGGCGCGGCCAGCACGCTGTTCGACGGCGATCGGTTGATATCCGTAGCCGGTCAAGTCGTACGGGCTGGCCCGCATATCCACCTCGCGGGCCGCCGCCGCCAATTCCAGGCAGTCCACCAGGAGCTCGGAACCGATCAGCGGGCTCAGCTTATAGCACCACTTGTATAAATCCATGTTGGCGTGCAGGCAGCCGGGTTGTTCCCACTCGATTTGGGTGGCCCGGCTGGGCGCGCCGGCGTTGCGGGGCCGCGCCGGCGGAGTGAAGAACCGGTACGCGTCGAAGTGGGTGCAGCGCAGCGGCCCGGCGGATTCCACCACGGTGTCGGTGGCCGCCCGGCTCAGCCGCAGCGGCACCCGGTCATGGCGCACCGTGGCGCTGCGGTACACCATGGCCCACTCGTGCAGCCCGAAGCAGTTCAGCGCCGCGGGCCGCGCCGCGGTGGCCCGCAGCAGCCGCGCCACGAACGCGACGGTGTCGCGCCGGGCACGCAGGTACTCCTCGGCGACCCCGACCCGGCCGTCGCGCACCGTGTAGCCGCGCCGGCCGGCGTAGCGGCGCACCGCGTCGGCGCCGGCCAGCGCCGCGCCGTAGCCGGGATGCCAGCAGCGCAGCTGACCGGGCCGCAGGCTGTAGTAGCTGAACAAGAAATCCCACACCGGGTGCGGCTCGCCGACGCGGGCGCGCCGCTGCTGCGGGCCCACGAACCGCTCGACCCGCCGCCGGTAGTCCTCGGCGCGGGTCCGCCACTGCGCGGGGTCCAGCACCTCAGACACGGTGGGTTCCGTCTCGCACCGTGCCGACCAGGTCCTCGACCAGGTCTTCCAGGGCGACCATCGCCACCACCTGGCCGGTCGCGGCGGTCGCCAACGCCAGGTGGCTCTTGCTGCGCCGCAGCCGCGACAGCGCGTCGGGCAGCGGCAGCGACACCGGCAGCTGCGGCAACGGACGCACCACCGCCAGGTCGAGCACCGCGTCCGGGTCATCGCCCAACGCCAGCAGGTCCTTGATGTGCAGGTAGCCGACGAACCGGCCGTCCGGGTCGACCACCGGGAACCGGGAGTAGCCGGTCTCGGCCAGCGCCTGTTCCACCGCGGTGACGGTGGGCCCGGACCCGGCGGCGGCCACCGGCACCGCGCGGATATCGCGCAGCGGCACCGCGACGTCGGCGACCACCCGGGTGCGGACCTGCAGCGCCCGGGTGAGCCGGGTGTGCTCCTCGGGGTCCAGCAGGCCCTCCGACACCGATTCGGCGATCATCTCGGACAGCTCGACGGTGGAGACGGTGACTTCCAACTCGCTTTTGGGCTCCACCCGCAGCGCGCGCAACGTCAGGAACGCGCACCGGTTGTAGAACGCGATGAACGGCCGGGCCGCCCGCACATAGAGCAGGTACACCGGGACCAACAGCATCGCCGCGGTCTCCGGGCCGGCGATGGCGATGTTCTTGGGCACCATTTCGCCGAGCAGCACATGCAGGGTCACCACGATCGACAGCGCCACCAGGAACGACACCGTGTGCAGCAGCGCATCCGGGATGCCGAACAGGTCAAACGGGCGCACCAGCAGGTCGGCGACCACCGGCTCGCCGATCCGGCCGAGCAGGATCGAGCACACCGTGACCCCCAACTGCACCCCGGCCAACATCAGCGGCAGCCGTTCCCCGGCCCGGATCACGGTGACCGCGCGGTTTTTGCCCTGTTCGGCCAGCGCTTCGAGCCGGTCCCGGCGCGCCGAGATCAGTGAGAACTCCGCGCCGACGAAAAACCCGTTCGCGCCGATCAGCAGGACGGTCAGCAGCACGCCCAGCATGTCATTCATCGTCGGCTCCGCTCCGGGGGGTGCGCGTCGCCGCGGTCGCCGAGTTCGGTCAGCTCGATCAGGTCGATGCGGCGGCCGTCCATCCGGACCACGGTGGCCCGCCACCGCGGCGGGTGCTCCGAGGGGGAGTCGGGTTCGAACGCGGGCAGGTCGACGGTTTCGCCGGCCCGCGGGATGTGGCCCAGGTTATGCAGCACCAGGCCGCCGATGGTTTCGTATTCGCCCTGCGGGGCGCGGTACCCGGTGGCCGCGGCCACCTCGTCGATGCGCAACAGCCCCGACACCCGCCAGCCGTCGCCGGCCGGCACCACATCCGGGGTGGTGTCGTCGTGCTCGTCGCGGACGTCGCCGACGATCTCCTCGATCAGGTCTTCGACGGTGACCATGCCCGCGGTGCCGCCGTACTCGTCGACGACCAGCGCGGTTTGCAGGCCGTTGGCGCGGATCTGGGTCATCACCGCGTCGCCGTCCAGCGTCGAGGGCACCACCGCCACCGGCTGGGCGACCGCGCTGAGCAGGGTGGCGGCCCGGTCGCCGGGGGGCACCTCGAACACCTGCTTGACGTGCACGATGCCGATGGTTTCGTCGAGGTCGCCCTGCACGATCGGGAAGCGGGAGAACCCGCTGTCGGTGGCCGCGGCCACCAGGTCGGCGACGGTGTTATCGGTCTGCAGCGCCACGATCTTGGAGCGCGGGGTCATCAGCTCCTCGGCGGTCAGCGCCCCGAAATGCAGTGAGCGGTCCACCAGCGCGGCGGTCGCCGGGTCCAGCGCGCCGCTGCGCGCCGAGGTGCGCACCAGCGACACCAGTTCCCGCGGTGAGCGGGCCGACCGCAGCCCCTCGGCGGGTTCGATGCCCAGCGTGCGCAGGATCGCGTTGGCGGTGCCGTTGGTGGCCCGGATGGCCGGCGTGAAGATCAGCGAGAACAGCAGCTGCGGGCCGGCGGTGGCGCGCGCGGTCGGCAGCGGACGGGCCAGCGCGTAATTCTTCGGGACCAGCTCGCCGAACACCATGGACAGCGAGGTGGCGATCAGCAACGCCAGGAACAAGGCGATGCCGTCGGACATCGTCTCGGGCACACCGAGCGCGGCCAGGCCGGGGCGAAACCACCGGGCCAGCACCGGTTCGGCGAGGTAACCGGTGGCCAGTGTGGTGATCGAGATGCCCAGCTGCGCGCCGGACAGCTGAAACGACAGGGTGCGGTGGGCGCGTTGCACGTAGCGGTCGCGCCGGGCGCCGCCGCGGGCGTTGGCCTCCACGGTGCTGCGTTCCAGGGTGGTCAGCGAGAACTCGGCGGCGACGAACATCGCGGTGCCGGCGGTGAGTAGCACGATGGCCAGCAGGGACAGCAGGGTGAGCGCGAGGTTCATGCTGTCCCATCGGGCGCAGGGGCCCCGCGAGCAGACGTGAAAACCCGGCGGACGGTGAGACTGCGGCTACGGTCGTGGTTTTCGGAAAGTCGCGACCCTAGACGCAATCTCGTCGCCTCGGCAGCCGACCGCTCGGCCCGGAAGCCTGCGGCCTCCACGGGTGCCTGCGGCACGGGTTCCCTTTCGCTCGGTGCTGCGCAACTGCGCGTTGAACTGACATGGTAGCGAAGCCGGGCCGCGACCGGTCCCGGCGCGGCCGGGCCCGCCGTCACCAGCCGAACGGCAGTGGATGCCCCTCGGCGAACCCGGCCGCCGACTGCACGCCGAGCACCGCCCGGTCATGCAGCTCGGCCAGCGTCGACGCGCCGACATAGGTGCAGGTGCTGCGCACCCCGGCGGTGATGTGATCCAGCAGGTCCTCGACCCCGCCGCGGTCCGGGTCCAGGCCCATCCGCGACGTGGAAATACCCTCCTCGAACAACGTCTTGCGGGCCCGCTGATAGGCGCTGTCGTCGGCGGTGCGGGCCACCACCGCCCGCTTGGAGGCCATCCCGTAGCTCTCCTTATACGGCTGGTCGTCGCGGTCGCGCATCAGATCGCCGGGGGATTCGTAGGTGCCGGCAAACCACGAACCGATCATCACGTTGGACGCGCCGGCGGCCAGCGCCAACGCCACATCGCGGGGGTGACGGACCCCGCCGTCGGCCCACACGTGCCCGCCGCGTTGCCGCGCCGCGGCCGCGCATTCGACCACCGCGGACAACTGCGGCCGGCCGACGCCGGTCATCATCCGGGTGGTGCACATGGCCCCGGGGCCGACGCCCACCTTGACGATCGTCGCGCCCGCGTCGAGCAGATCCCGGGTGCCCTCGGCCGACACCACGTTGCCCGCCGCCAACGGCACCCCCAGGTTCAGCGCCGCGACCGCGGCGATCGCCTCCAACGCCTTGCGCTGGTGGCCGTGGGCGGTGTCGATGACCAGCACGTCGACCCCGGTCTCGACCAGCGCGGCGGCCTTGCTGGCCACATCGCCGCTGATGCCGACCGCCGCGGCGATCCGCAGCCGGCCCGCCGCGTCGGTGGCCGGGGTGTAGATGCCGGCCCGAATGGTGCCGGTGCGGGTCAGGACCCCGGCCAGGGTGTGATCGGTGCTGGTGAGCACCGCGACGTCGATCGGGGCGTGTTCGAGCAGGTCGAACACCTGGCGCGGGTCGGTGTCGGCGGGGGCGGTGACGAACTCGGTGATGGCCACGTCGCGGACCCGGGCGAACCGGTCCACCCCGACGCAGGACGCCTCGGTCACCAACCCGATCGGACGGCCGGCCGCCACCACCACCGCCGCGCCGTGCGCGCGTTTGTGGATCAGGGCGGTGGCCGCCGACACCGAGTCGTCGGGGGAGAGCACCACCGGGGTGTCGATGACCAGGTCGCGGCTTTTGACGAACTCCACGCTTTCTTGCACCGCGGCGATCGGCAGGTCTTGCGGCAGCACCACCAGACCGCCGCGTCGGGCCACCGTCTCGGCCATCCGCCGCCCGGCCACCGCGGTCATGTTGGCGACCACCACCGGGATGGTGGTGCCCGAGCCGTCCCGGGTGGACAGATCCACGTCGAAGCGCGAGTCGACCTCGGAACGGTTGGGGACGATGAACACGTCGTCGTAGGTCAGGTCGTACGCGGGCCGGTGCCCCTCTAAAAACCGCATGGTCTAGCAAATGCGGTCAGGCCGGGACTTCGCTGCGGTCCCCACTCCACAGCGTGTGAAACTTGCCCGGCGTGTCGATGCGGCCGTAGGTGTGTGCGCCGAAGAAGTCCCGCTGCGCCTGGGTGAGCGCCGCCGGCAGCCGTTCGGTGCGCAGCGCGTCGTAGTAGGACAGCGCCGAGGAGAACCCGGGAATCGGGATGCCCAGCTGGGTGGCGGTGATGACCACCCGGCGCCAGCTGTCGATCGCCGACTCCACCGCGCTGCGGAAATAGGGGGCGACCAGCAGGCTGGCCAGGTCCGGGTCGGCGTCGAAGGCGTCCTTGATGCGGTTGAGGAATTTCGCCCGGATGATGCAGCCGCCGCGCCAGATGGTGGCCAGGTCGCCGGGGGTGAGGTTCCAGCCGTATTCGGCGCTGCCGGCCTGGATCTGGTTGAAGCCCTGCGAATACGCGACGATCTTGGAGGCGTACAGGGCTTGGCGCACGTCGGCGGTGAAGGTGTCCGGGTCGGTGGGTGTGTCCCCGAGCCGGCCCGACGCCAGGCCGGTGGTGGCCTTGCGCTGGGCCACCGACCCCGACAGCGCGCGGGCGAACACCGCCTCGGCGATCCCGGTGACCGGCACCCCCAGATCCAGCGCGGACTTGACCGTCCAGCGGCCGGTGCCCTTTTGCTCGGCCTCGTCGAGGATCACATCCACCAGCGGCTTGCCGGTTTTGGCGTCGGTCTGGCGCAGCACCTCGGCGGTGATCTCGACCAGGTAGCTGTCCAACTCGCCGCGGTTCCACTCGGTGAACACGTCGGCGATCTGCGGCGCGGCCAGCCCCAACCCGTCGCGCAGCAGCTGGTAGGCCTCGCCGATGAGCTGCATGTCGGAGTACTCGATGCCGTTGTGCACCATCTTGACGAAATGCCCGGAGCCGTCCGGACCGATGTGGGTGCAGCACGGCACCCCGTCGACGTGGGCGGAGATCTCCTCCAGCAGCGGGCCCAGCGACTTGTACGACGCGGCCGGCCCGCCGGGCATGATCGACGGCCCGTTGAGCGCGCCCTCCTCGCCCCCGGAGATGCCCGCCCCCACGAAGTGCAGCCCGCGCTCGGCCAGCGCCTTTTCCCGCCGAATGGTGTCGGTGTACAGGGCGTTGCCGCCGTCGATGATGATGTCGCCGTCGTCCATGGCGTCGGCGAGCTGGTTGATCACCGCATCGGTCGGCTCGCCGGCCTTGACCATGATCAGCACCCGGCGCGGCTTTTCCAGCGCGGCAAGGAATTCGGCGATGGTTTCGGTGCGCACAAAATTGCCCTCGCCGCCGTGTTCGGCCAGCAGCGCATCGGTTTTGGCGACCGACCGGTTGTGCAGCGCCACGGTGTAGCCGTGCCGGGCGAAGTTGCGCGCGATGTTCGAACCCATCACGGCCAAGCCGGTAACCCCAATCTGGGCGGTTCCGGCAGCGGCGGCCGGGTGCGACGGGCTCATAGTTCGCCTCTCGGGTTGTAGTTAGTGCTCCAGCAACACTGTGGCACAGCGCAGTTCGCCGACCCGTTCGGGGTTTCCTACCCGCTGACCAGCCGGTGCAGCTCGATCAGCCACGGTACCGCCAGCGCCGCGGTGGGCACCACCAGCACCGCCGCCGCCGCGCTGTAGGCGGCCGCCGACACCGCACGGCTGTTGCCGCGCCCGGACAGCCGACGCACCCGCACCACGGTGGACGGGCCGCCCACCGCCAGCGCACCGGCCGGGGTCCGCCCGGCGGCGCAGGTCACCAGCGCCCGGGCCAGGGGAGTGGGGCCGGCCACCCGCACCGCCGCATCGTCGGCCAGCAACTCCACCAACAGCTGCACCGCGTCCAGGGCGCTGGCGCTGCGGACGAACCGCGGGAAGGCGGCGTGCACGGCGGTGAACGCCTCCAGCACCAGGTCGTGGCGGGCGCGCAGATGGGCCCGCTCGTGGGTGAGGATGGCGCCGACTTCGGTGTGGGACAGGCTGCTCAGCGTCCCCTGGCTGAGCACCACCCGGCTGCGCACCCCGGGCAGGCAGTACGCCAGCGGCTGGGCCACCTCCAAGACGCGCACGTCGCTGGTGTGGGCGGGAACCGCGTCGTGGGAGACACCGAGCAAATCGACCAGCATCCGGTGCCGGGCCCGCCGGCGCCGGGTGGCGATCGCCACCCGCAGCACCGCGACCGCCAGCCGGGCCCCCACCAGCAGCGTCAGCGCGAACACCCCCATGTACAGCGCCCACAGCGGCCAGCCCATCCGGCCGATGTCGCCCAGGATGGTGGCGGTGGGCCGCCCGTCCGGGCCGGGCATGAACAGTCGGCTGGCGATCGCGATCCCGGCGCTGAACGCCGAGAGCACCGCGGCCACCGCGACGGCCTGCCACAGCACGACCGCGGCCCGCGGTGCGCGCAACGGCCAGGTGGACCGGGCGAGCAGCGCCGGTACCGGGCCCACGAGCAGCACCGCGAGGATGGTGAAGGCCAGCGCGGACACGCTGCCAGTCTCCCTCAGGTGGTGGGTCGACCGCCAATAGGCGGAGGCATCCGGTGTTTGGCTTCCAATTCGTCCAGCGCACGGCGCAGCGCCTCGGCCTCATCGGCCCCGACGCGTTCGACGAAATGCACCAGCGCCGCCTGGCGGCTCCCCGAATCGGCGGCCTGATCTAACGCGTCGACCATCAGCCCGGCGACCAGTTCATCGCGGCCATGCACCGGGGCGTAGCGGTGCGCCCGGTCGTCGCGCAGCTGGGAGACCAGATTTTTGCGGGCCAGCCGCTGCAGCACGGTCATCACCGTGGTGTAGGCCAGGTCACGCCGCGCCGACAGCGCCTCATGCACCTGGCGAACCGTTTGGGGCTGCGGGGCGGACCACAGATGGTCCATCACCGCGCGCTCCAAATCCCCGAGACGGGTCAGCTTCGCCATGTTTCGTTCATCTCCTGAGCAGTACCGCAAGCCTACCCCGCCTTACTACCGGCCGTCGTACCTACATTGCGGGGCCCCGGTGCGCCAGCCCGGCCCGCGCAGCGGCCTTTACCGGTGAACACGCAGCTGAGAAGGTCACCCGCGGCACGGTGTGAGAGCCGTCACAGCCCCGGCGACGGACGTCTGCCACTATGGTTAGGCTTACCTATCTTGAAGGAGGTGTCCGTGACCATCGTGGTCGACGATCCGCTCATCGCCGGAATGGTGATCCACCGCACGTTGCCGCTGCACGAATCCAGCCGGCGGCTCCGTGAGCTGTATCCCGAATGTCCGCGCGTCTACGGTGTGGCGGTGCTGGCCGACGTGTCCCGGCGGCGGTGGTGGCCGCTGGCGTCGGCGCTGACCACGGACCGGCTGCGGCGCATGTTCGACGCCGCCGCCGCGGAGATGGACAGTCGCAGCGCCGCCGCCCACCAACTGGCGGCCACCTTGGCCCACGCGGTGATCGGGCGAGTGGTCGCGCTGGTGGTGCTGGAGGGCCGGGCGTGGGACGCCGGCCTGGAAAACCTGTGGGTGCACGTGGACTCCGACGGTGTCATCGACTGGGTGGGGGTGGTGGACCCGACGCTGCGGGTGCTGCCCGACGACCCCTACCGGGCCGATCGGTCCGCCGACCGCGCCGAGGTGGTGCGGCTGCCCAGCGAGGAGGCCCTGGCCACCTGGACCGCGCACCGCTGCCACCGCACGCTGCAACCGTTGTTCGCCCAACTGCACGCCGTCAGCGGCGGCGCGGTGTCGGTGGCGTCGATGTGGCACACCGTCGGATCGGCGATCGTGGCGACCGCGACCCAGGTGCCGCAGCTGGCCGGCACCAGCGAGATCGCCGGCGCGCACCGGGGCCAGACCGTGCTCGACGCGCTGGTGGCCTTCGGGGTGCCGGTCCGCGGCCCGTCGGCGCGACGCGCCCGACGCCAACACCTTGCGAAATTAGGGCAGCCTTGCCTATGCTAATCCGGTCGAGCAAAGTACGGACCGCGCCGGAGTCCTGAGGGCTGCAGAGACCCCCGGTCCACTCGATGGTCGGGCCCCGTGATTCACGGGGCCCGACCGCATTCTCGGGGGCGTCGAGGGATCCCGGTGCTCGCCCGCTGCGACGGCGCCCGATGGTGTAGACACAACCGTGTGCAATCTTCGCAAAACTCGGTGTTCCCACCGGATGTCGACAACCCCTTCGACAACCTGCTAGGGCTGGAGTTCCTCGAACTCGGCCCGGACGGCGCCCGGGCGCGGCTGCGGGTGCAAGACAAGCTGCTGCAACCGATGGGCCTCGTGCACGGCGGCGTGTACTGCTCGATCGTGGAAAGCATCGCCAGCGTGCCGGCGCACCTGTGGCTGGAGCAGAACGGCGGCGGCAACGTGGTCGGCGTCAACAACAACACCGACTTCCTGCGGGCGGTGTCGGACGGCACGGTGACCGCGGCCTCCACCCCGCTGCACCGCGGGCGCCGGCAACAGCTGTGGCTGGTCACCATCACCGACGAGCAGGACCGCATCGTCGCCCGCGGCCAGGTGCGGCTGCAGAACCTCGAGCCGCGTCCGGCCGGCTGAGCCGCGCCGCGCCGGCGGCCGCGGGCGTGGCAGGATCGCAGGATATGCGCCTGACCCCGCACGAACAGGAGCGCCTGCTGCTCTCGTATGCCGCCGAACTGGCTCGCCGACGCCAGGCCCGGGGGTTGCGGTTAAACCACCCGGAGGCGGTCGCGATCATCACCGATCACATCCTGGAAGGCGCCCGCGACGGGCGCAGCGTCGCCGATCTGATGGTCAGCGGCCGCGACGTGCTGACCCGCGACGACGTGATGGAAGGGGTGCCGGAGATGCTGGACGCCGTGCAGGTGGAGGCCACGTTTCCCGACGGCACCAAGTTGGTCACCGTTCATCACCCGATCGGCTGACCGTGATCCCCGGTGAAATCCTGTACGGCAGCGGCGATATCGCGATCAACGAGGGAGCGCCGCGGCGAGAGCTGCAGATCGTCAACACCGGCGACCGGCCGGTGCAGGTCGGCAGCCATTTCCATCTGCCGCAGGCCAACGCGGCGCTGAGGTTCGACCGGGCGGCCGCGCACGGTTACCGGCTGGACATCCCGGCGGGCACCGCGGTCCGGTTCGAACCCGGCGTGCCCCAGCAGGTCTCGGTGGTGCCGCTGGGTGGACGCCGCGAGGTGCCCGGGCTCAGCCGCACCCCGCCCGGACGGTTGGACCGCTGATGGCGTCGCTGTCGCGGGCGCGCTACGAGCAGCTGTTCGGCCCCACCACCGGTGACCGGATCCGGCTGGCCGACACCGACCTGCTGATCCAGATCACCGAGGACCGCAGCGGGGGACCGGGACGCGCCGGGGATGAGGCGGTGTTCGGTGGCGGCAAGGTGCTGCGGGAGTCGATGGGTCAGGCCCGGACCACCCGCGCCGAGGGGGCGCCCGACACCGTGATCACCGGCGCGGTCATCGTCGACTACTGGGGAATTATCAAGGCCGACATCGGCATCCGTGACGGCCGCATCGTCGCGCTGGGCAAGGCGGGCAACCCCGACACCATGGCCGGGGTGCACCCGGAGCTGGTGGTCGGGCCGTCCACCGAGATCCTCAGCGGGGAGGGGCGGATCGTCACCGCCGGCGCCCTGGACTGCCATGTGCACCTGATCTGCCCGCAGATCCTGCCCGAGGCGCTGGGCGCCGGGATCACCACCATCATCGGCGGCGGCACCGGGCCCGCCGAGGGCTCCAAGGCCACCACGGTGACGCCCGGGGACTGGCATCTGGCGCGGATGCTGGAGGCGCTGGACGGCTGGCCGGTGAACGTCGCGCTGCTCGGCAAGGGCAACACCGTCAACGCCGACGCGCTGTGGGAGCAATTGCGGGCCGGCGCATCGGGTTTCAAGGTGCACGAGGACTGGGGCGCCAC
Source organism: Mycobacterium sp. pUA109 (assembly GCF_041287095.1). Lineage (NCBI taxonomy): Bacteria > Bacillati > Actinomycetota > Actinomycetes > Mycobacteriales > Mycobacteriaceae > Mycobacterium > Mycobacterium sp. pUA109. The sequence goes on from NZ_JBGGKS010000009.1 coordinate 61,109, forward strand.
CCCGGCGGCCATCGACGCCTGCCTGAGCGTCGCCGACGCCGCCGGGGTGCAGGTGGCGCTGCATTCCGACACCCTCAACGAGGCCGGGTTCGTCGAGGACACCCTGGGCGCGATCGCCGGCCGATCGATTCACGCCTACCACACCGAGGGCGCCGGCGGCGGGCACGCCCCCGACATCATCACCGTCGCCGCGCACCCGAACGTGTTGCCCAGCTCCACCAACCCGACCCGCCCGCACACCGTCAACACCCTGGCCGAACACCTCGACATGTTGATGGTCTGCCACCACCTCAACCCGGCGGTGCCCGAGGATTTGGCGTTCGCCGAGAGCCGGATCCGGCCGTCCACCATCGCCGCCGAAGACCTGCTGCACGACCTGGGCGCGATCTCGATGATCGGCAGCGACTCGCAGGCGATGGGCCGGGTCGGTGAGGTGGTGCTGCGCACCTGGCAGACCGCGCACGTGATGAAGCGCCGTCGCGGCGCGCTGCCCGGCGACCCGTCCGGCGCGGCCGGCCACGACAACACCCGGGTGCGCCGCTACATCGCGAAATACACCATCTGCCCGGCCATTGCGCACGGCATGGACCACGAGATCGGGTCGGTGGAGGTCGGCAAGCTGGCCGACCTGGTGCTGTGGGAGCCGGCGTTCTTCGGGGTGCGCCCGCACGCCGTGCTCAAGGGCGGGACGATCGCCTGGGCACAGATGGGCGACGCGAACGCCTCCATCCCCACCCCGCAGCCGGTGCTGCCGCGGCCCATGTTCGGCGCGGCGGTCGCCGCGGGCACCGCGGTGCACTTCGTCGCGCCGCAGGCCGTCGAATCCGGGCTGGCCGAGCGGCTCGCGGTGCGCCGCCGGCTGGTGCCGGTGGCGAACGTGCGCGGCGTCGGCAAGGCGGCGCTGCCGCTCAACGACGCGATGCCGCGCATCGAGGTGGACCCGGACACCTTCACCGTGCGCATCGACGGGGAGGTGTGGCCGGAGCAGCCGGCCACCGAATTGCCGATGGCGCAACGCTACTTTCTGTTCTGATGGTTATCGTGACGGTTCGCCGAACGTGCACCCACGGCGGGTTTTCGGCCGATGTGCCGCCCTGGTTGCACGTTCGGCGAGGAGTGAGCCGATGACCAACCTGACCACCCTGCTGACATTGGCCGATTCCCGGTTGCCGACCGGCGGCCACGTGCACTCCGGCGGCCTGGAAGAGGCGGTCACCAGCGGCCTGGTCACCGACCTGGTGACCCTGGAGGCGTTCTTAGCGCGACGCATCCGCACCCACGGACTGGTCACCGCGTCGATCGCGGCCGCCGTGCACCGCGGCGACCTCGGTGTCGAGCGGGCCGACCAGGAAACCGATGCCCGCACCCCGGCGCCGGCCGCACGGGAGGCGTCCCGCAGCCAGGGCCGCGGGCTGGCCCGGCTGGGGCGGCGGGTGTGGCCCGAGGCGGCCTGGGCCGAGCTGGGCCGCCGCCCGCACCTGGCGGTCGCGGCCGGCCGGGTGGGCGCGGTCAGCGGGTTGCCGCCGCGGCACACCGCGCTGAGCGTGGTGTACACCACCATGACCGGCTCGGCCACCGCCGCCCAGCGGCTGCTGGCGCTGGACCCCGCCGACGTGGCGGCGCTGACGTTCACGCTGTCGGGGCTGTGCGAGCACACCGCCACCGCGGCCGCCGCCGGGCTCGCCGACCTGTCCGATCCGCTGCTGGACGTGCTGGCCCAACGACACACCGACCGTGACCAGCCGCTGTTCGTTTCGTAACGATTGAAAGGTCCGCCATGCCACCGCATTTCCTCGACGGCCAACCCCACACCCACACCGACCGGCCGCGCCGGGTGCGGCAACCCGGCGAGCCGCTGCGCATTGGCATCGGCGGCCCGGTCGGCTCCGGCAAAACCGCGCTGGTCGCGGCGTTGTGCCGGCAGCTGCGCGACGAGCTGGCGTTGGCGGTGTTGACCAACGACATCTACACCACCGAGGACGCCGACTTTTTGCGCCGCCACGCCGTGCTGCCCGACGACCGGATCACCGCCGTGCAGACCGGCGGCTGCCCGCACACCGCGATCCGCGACGACATCACCGCCAACCTCGACGCGATCGAGGACCTGATCGCCGCCCACGACCCGCTGGACCTGATCCTGGTGGAATCCGGCGGCGACAACCTGACCGCCACCTTCTCCTCGGGGCTGATCGACGTGCAGATCTTCGTCATCGACGTGGCCGGCGGCGACAAGGTGCCCCGCAAGGGCGGCCCGGGGGTGACCTTCTCCGACCTGCTGGTGATCAACAAGACCGACCTGGCGCCGCTGGTGGGTGCGGACCTGAGCGTGATGGCCCGCGACGCCGCCGCGGTGCGCGAGCACCGGCCCACCGCCTTCCTGTCGCTGACCGAGGACCCGGCCGCCACGCCGGTGCTGGCCTGGGTGCGCGCCCAGCTGGCCACTAGCCCTTGATGCACTCCCGGGTCACCCTGGTCGCCCGCCGGGATCGGTTGCCGCACATGGACTGTCGCGGCGGCATCGCGGCCCGGCTGACCGCACCCGACACCGTGCACCTGGTGTCGGCGGCGGCCACCCCGCTGGGCGGGGACAGCATCGGGGTGCAGGTGATCGTCGAAGAAGGCGCGGTGCTGCGGCTGCGCAGCGCGGCGGCCGCGGTCGCGCTGCCCGGGGCCGCCACCCGCACCTCGCACGCCCGGTGGCGGCTGGAGGTGGCCGGGGAACTGGACGTGGACCTGGAACCGACCGTGGTCGCCGCCGACGCGCGGCACCTGTGCAGCGTGGCGCTGCAGCTGCACCCCGACACCCGAATCCGGCTGCGGGAGCGGGTGCAGATCGGCCGCAGCGGTGAGCGGCACGGCTTCTGGTCGGGGTCGCTGTGCGCCGACGTCGGCGACAGCCCGCTGCTGCGGCACCGGGTGGAGTTGGGCGCGGGTTCGGTGGCCGACGACGCGCTGGCCGCCCCACGGGCCAGCGTCAGCGAATTACGGTATCCCGCCAACGGATTCACCGCCGATGCCTGGCCGGGGTCGACGGTGCTGGCGCTGGCCGGCGGGGGCGCGCTGCGCACCTGGCAGGGGCAGCGGCTGCGCGGTTAGCTGGCGGCTTTGTCGGCCTGACCGCCGCGGGCCTCGGCGGCCAGCACCTCCAGCTGTTCGAGCCGGGTGCGGGCGAACGCCTGCTGCTCGGTGATGGTCAGCTGGCCGCGGTGGTTGCGGATGAAGGTCACCGCCCACGACAGCAAGGTGGTGAACTTGGTCTTGAACCCGATCAGATACACCAGGTGCACCATCAGCCAGGCCAGCCAGGCGAAGTAGCCGCTGAACTCCAGCGGACCGATCTTGGCCACCGCGGAGTTGCGGGACACGGTGGCCATCGACCCCTTGTCCAGGTATTGGAACGGCTCCCGGGCGGCCGGGTCGGCGCCGGCCAACTCGGCCTTGATGGTGTTGGCCGCGTACTTGCCGCCCTGGATGGCGCCCTGGGCCATCCCGGGCACCCCCTCCACCGCGGCCATGTCGCCGACCACGAACACGTTGGGGTGCCCGGGCAGCGACAGGTCGGGCAGCACCTTGACCCGGCCGGCCCGGTCGAGCTCCACCGAGCATTGCTCGGCCAGGTTGCGGCCCAGCGGGCTGGCCGACACCCCCGCCGACCAGACCTTGCAGGCCGATTCGATGCGCCGCAGGGTGCCGTCGGCGTCCTTGACGGTCAGCCCGTTGCGGTCGACGTCGGTGACCATGGCGCCGAGCTGGATCTCGACCCCCATTTTCTCCAGCCGGGCCGCCGCCTTGCGGCCCAGCTTGTCACCCATCGGCGGCAGCACCGCGGGGGCGGCGTCGAGCAGGATCACCCGCGCCTTGGTGGAGTCGATGTGCCGGAACGCGCCCTTGAGGGTGTAGTCGGCCAGCTCGGCGATCTGCCCGGCCATCTCCACCCCGGTGGGCCCGGCCCCCACCACGGTGAACGTGAGCAGCTTTTTGCGCCGCTCCGGGTCGCTGGACCGCTCGGCCTGCTCGAATGCGCTCAGGATGCGGCCGCGCAGCTCCAGCGCGTCGTCGATGGATTTCATCCCGGGCGCCCACTCGGCGAAGTGGTCGTTGCCGAAGTAGGACTGGCCGGCCCCGGCCGCGACGATCAGGCTGTCGTACGGCGTCTGGTAGGTGTGGCCCAGCAGTTCCGAGTGGACGACCTTGCCGTGCAGGTCGATGTGGGTGACGTCGCCGAGCAGCACCTGGGTGTTGCGCTGTTTGCGCAGCACCAGCCGGGTCGGCGGGGCGATCTCGCCCTCGGAGATGATCCCGGTCGCGACCTGGTACAGCAGCGGCTGGAACAGGTGATGGGTGGTGCGGGCGATCAACTTGACGTCGACGTCGGCGCGCTTGAACTTCTTGGCCGCGTTCAGGCCGCCGAACCCGGACCCGATGATGACGACCCGGTGGCGCTGCGTGGGCGGTGTAGCAGTGGCTTCAGGCTGGGCACTCATGACTGGGTTGCTCCTCGAGGGCGACTGCGTTCACCAATACCGTAGTCGGCCTAATTGATCGCAGCCGCATCGGCTGCTGTGTGATCAACCACACTTGGCCTATCCGTCGACCAGCGGACGCAGCGCCGCACCGGCCTGGCTGATGGCCCCGGGGGTGGCGAACGGCATGTTGATGATCACGCCGCCGACGCCGGCGTCGAGCACCTTGGTCTTGATTTGCTCGGCGATCGCGTCGGCGCTGCCGACCACCATCCGCTGGGTCAACTCGGCGGGCACCTGCTCGGCGGTGGCGTTGTCGTCGAGCAGCGCGGTGATCAACGCACTGGTTTCCAGGGTGGCCGGATCCCGCCCGATCTCCTCGCAGCTGCGCTGCACCGCCTGGATCTTGCCGGGCAGCTCGTCGAACCCGGCGATGATGTTGAGGTGGTCGAAGTGCCGCGCGGCCAGCGGGATGGTCTTCTTCTCACCGCTGCCGCCGATGAGCAGCGGAATGCGGTCGCGGTAGCGCGGCTCGGCCATGGCCTGCTCGGTGCGGTACCACTGGCCCGAGAAGGTGGGCCGCTCACCGGTGATCATCGGCAAGATGATCTGCAGCGCCTCGCCGAGCCGGTTGAACCGGTCGGTGAAGGTGCCGAACTCGAAGCCCAACTGGTCGTGCTCCAGCTCGAACCACCCGGTGCCGATGCCCAGAATGGCCCGGCCGGCGCTGACCACGTCCAGGGTGGTGATCACCTTGGCCAGCAGGGTCGGGTTGCGGTAGGTGTTGCCGGTGACCAGGGTGCCCAGCTGCACCGTGCTGGTCGCGGTGGCCAGCGCGCCCAGGGCGGTGTACGCCTCGAGCATCGGCTGGTCGGGGGAGCCCAGCAGCGGCAGCTGGTAGAAGTGGTCCATCAGGAAGACCGAGTCGAAACCGGCGGCTTCGGCCTCTTGGGCCTGCGCGATCACGGTGGGGAACAGCTCGGAAACCCCGGTGCCGTAGGAGAAGTTGGGGATCTGGAAGCCAAGGCGGGTAGTCACCGGATTGACCCTAGTCGCCAAAGGCGTTCCGCCGACGCTGATTACGCTTGGCGCGAAGCGGGAATATCTCAGGCGAACTGGGTCAGCGCGCCGTGGCTGACGTGCAGGGTCTGCCCGGTGATGTGGCGCGCCGCCGGTGTGGTCAAAAACAGCGCCAGCCGGGCGGCCTCGGCGGCGACCGGTGGCGGGGTGCTGGTGAGCCCGGTGTAGCCCGGCTCGACATCGCGCCCGGCGGCGACCACGTTGACGGTGATCCCGCGGGTGCCGAACAGGGTGGCCTGCCCGGCCGTCCAGTTCGACAGGGCGGCCTTGACCGCGGCGTCGGCGCTGCCGTCGCGCGGGTTCTCCGGCACCACGGAAATGATCGACCCCCCGGATCTCAGGTGATCACCGACGGTCTGCACGGTCAGCACCGCCGACAGCATGCCGGCGTCCCAGGTGTTGCGCCACGCGGCGGCCAGCTCGGCGGGGGTGTAGGTGCGCGGATCGCCGGTGTCGAACCGCGGCGCCGGCACGTTGATGATCGCGTCGAGGTGATGGGGGAACAGCCCGCGGGCCTCGGCCATGCTGGCCGGGTCGGTGTTGTCGCAGGTGATCGCCTCGACGTCGAGTTCCTTGGCGGCGACTTCCAGCTCGTCGCGGCGGGCGCCGGCCAACGTCACCTGGTGGCCGGCATCGCGGAAGTTCTCGGCGATCGTGCGTCCCAAATCGGTGTCGCCGCCGGTGACCAGCACCTCCATCGCCATGACCTCCTCGTGTTCAACGCGGAAACCCGGTCCCCGGACGGGTGGCCCGGCGCTTCGATGGTGGCACACCGCGGGGCCGGTACCTGGGATTTCAGCGCGTGATGGCGTTGATCGCGTCGATGTTACTGGACGGTAGCTATACGGGGGAATTCGGGAACGAAACGATCTGGGAACATCCCGGCCTCGGCGCGTTCTCACCCGGCCGCGACTCGGCAGGCCCGCTAGTGTTCGCGTCATGACTCGGGTGTGGGCGGTGGCCATCGTATTGGCGACGGTGCTGGCCGGGTTGACCGGCTGTAGCTCCAAACCCCCGGCGCCGTCGATCACGGTGTTCGCGGCGGCCTCGCTGAAGCCGGCCTTCACCGAGATCGGGGAGCGGTTCCAAATCGATAATCCCGGCGCCGGCATCGCATTCAATTTCGCGGGCTCCGCGGAGCTGGCCACCCAGCTGACCCAGGGCGCCACCGCCGACGTGTTCGCCTCGGCCAACACCGCGCAAATGGATAAGGTCGCCCACGCCGGGCTGCTGACCGGGGCCGCGGTGCCGTTCGCCGCGAACACCCTGGTCATCGTCACCGCCCCGGGCAACCCGAAAAAGGTCGCGTCGTTCGCCGACCTGGCCCAGCCGGGCCTGAGCGTGGTGGTGTGCCAGCAGCCGGTCCCGTGCGGGTCGGCGACCCACAAGGTGGAGGACAGCACCGGGGTGCAGGTCGCCCCGGTCAGCGAGGAACCCGACGTCACCGACGTGCTCAACAAGGTGATCACCGGGCAGGCCGACGCCGGGCTGGTGTACATCACCGACGCGCTCAACGCCGGTGACAAGGTGACCGCGGTCAGGTTTCCCGAGGCGGCCGGCGCGGTGAACATCTACCCTATTGCGGTGCTGAAGAACGCGCCGCAATCCGGGCTTGCGCAGCGGTTCGTGGACCTGGTGACCGGCCCCGCGGGTCAAAAGATCCTCGACAAAGCCGGTTTCGCGAAGACCTGACGGTGAGTGCGAGCCGGCCCGCCGGTCTGCCGCGCTGGGTCTACCTTCCGGCCGCCGCCGCGGCGGCGTTCGTGGTGCTGCCGCTGGTGGCGATCGCGGTCAAGGTGGACTGGCGGCATTTCTGGTCGCTGATCACCAGTCCGTCGGCCACCACGGCGTTGCTGCTGAGTTTGAAGACCGCGGCCGCCAGCACCGCACTGTGCCTGCTGCTGGGGGTGCCGTTGGCGCTGGTGTTGGCGCGCAGCCAAGCCCGGGTGGTGCGGCTGCTGCGGCCGCTGATCCTGCTGCCGCTGGTGCTGCCGCCGGTGGTGGGCGGGATCGCGTTGCTGTACGCCTTCGGTCGGCTGGGCCTGATCGGGCGCTACCTCGACGCCGCCGGCATCGACATCGCGTTCACCACCACCGCCGTGGTGCTGGCGCAGACCTTCGTCTCGTTGCCGTTTCTGGTGATCGCATTGGAAGGCGCGGCCCGCACCGCCGGCGCCGACTACGAGGTGGTGGCCGCCACGCTGGGCGCGCGACCTAGCGCGGTGTGGTGGCGGGTGACGCTGCCGCTGCTGCTGCCCGGACTGGCCTCGGGTGCGGTGCTGGCGTTCGCCCGCTCGCTGGGCGAATTCGGCGCGACGTTGACGTTCGCCGGGTCGCGGGAGGGGGTCACCCGCACGTTGCCGTTGGCGATCTATCTGCAACGGGTCACCGACGCCGACGCGGCCGTCGCGCTGTCGCTGCTGCTGGTGGTGGTGGCTGCGCTGGTGGTGATCGGGCTGGGCACCCGCAGGCTGACCGGTGTGGGCTAGCCGACAGTGAGCGAACTGCAGCTGCGCGCCGTGGTGGCCGACCGCGGCCTCGACGTGCAGTTCGCGGTGCCCGCCGGCGAGGTGCTGGCCGTGCTGGGCCCCAACGGGGCGGGGAAATCCACCACGCTGCACGTCATCGCCGGGTTGCTGCGGCCCGACGCGGGCCACGTGCGGCTCGGGGAGCGGGTCCTCACCGACACTGCGACCGGGGTCAACGTCGCGACCCATGACCGCCGGGTGGGCCTGCTGCTGCAGGATCCGCTGCTGTTCCCGCATTTGAGCGTGGCCGCCAACGTCGCGTTCGGGCCGCACAGCCGGCGGGGCCGGTGGCGCTCCGGGCACGCCCGGGCGCGGGAGGCGGCGCTGCGCTGGCTGCGCGAGGTGGACGCCGAACCGCTGGCCGACCGCAAGCCGCGGCAGCTGTCCGGCGGGCAGGCCCAACGGGTGGCGATCGCCCGCGCGTTGGCCGCCGAACCCGAGGTGCTGCTGCTCGACGAGCCGCTGTCCGGGCTGGACGTGGCCGCCGCGGCGGCCATCCGCGCGGTGCTGCGCACCGTGGTCGCCCGCGACGGGCGGGCCATCATCTTGATCACCCACGACCTGTTGGATGTGCTCACGCTGGCCGATCGGGTGCTGGTGCTGGAGGACGGCAAGATCGCCGAGTTGGGACCGGTGGCGCAGGTGTTGGCCGCACCGCGCAGCCGGTTCGGCGCCCGCATCGCCGGCGTCAACCTGATCACCGGGGTGCTGGGCGACGACGGCGCCCTGCACACCGCGTGGGAATCGGCGTGGCACGGGACCGCCGACGACGGGCTTGGGGCCGGTCGCGACGCGGTCGCGGTGTTTTCGCCGGCGGCGGTGGCGGTGTACCGGCAGCCGCAGCCGGGCAGCCCGCGCAACACCGTCGCGGTGACGGTGGCCGAACTGGATTCCCGCGGCGCGGCAATCCGGGTGCGGGGGGAGGAGCAGCCCGACGGCGCACCGGGTTTGGCCGCCGACATCACCGCCGACGCCGCCGCCGAGCTGCGGCTGGGCCCCGGCGAGCGGGTGTGGTTCGCGGTCAAGGCCGCCGAGGTGGGGCTGCACGCCGCCGGGCCGCATCACCACGCGTCGTGAGGCCAGGCTCGGCGCCGTCAGCGCGGGGTCGGCGCCCTGAGCACAGCCTCGACGCCGTCACCGCAGCCTCGATCGGCTAACCGGGCCGGCCGTTCCTGGTCGCGGGTCACGAGACGGCAAATATCCCGCGCATCGTGCGCAAGTCGCACTTGCGTCACGGAGGTAACACGGTAGGTTTCTGGCCATGGAGCAGGTGGATCCGTACGTGACCCGACGTAAAGGCATCTGGTCGGCGCTGGCAGCGGCGGCCGTGGCCGGTGCCATGACCTTCGCGGTGCCCGCGACCTTGGCGAATGCCGAGCCGCCGCCCCCGGCGCCGGACACCAACACCCCGGCGCCGCCCCCGGCCGATCCCAATGCGCCACCTCCGCCGCCGGCGGACCCCAACGCGCCGCCCCCGCCGCCGGGCGAACCGGGTGCGCCCGAACCCGGTCGGGTCGACGACGCGCCCGACGGCTTCAGCTATGTCATCCCCCCCGGCTGGGTGGAATCCGATGCCAGCCACCTGGAATACGGGTCGGCGCTGCTGAGCAAGGAGACCGGGGAGCCGCCGGCACCCGGCCAACCGCCGGCGGTCGCCAACGACACCCGGATCGTGCTCGGCAAGCTGGATCAACGGCTGTACGCCAGCGCCGAAAGCGACAACACCAAGGCCGCCACCCGGCTGGGCTCGGATATGGGCGAGTTCTTTATGCCCTACCCCGGCACACGGACCAACCAGGAGACCACCCCGCTCAGCGGTGGCGGCCTCACCGGTAGCTCCTCGTATTACGAGGTCAAGTTCAGCGACACCGCCAAGCCGAACGGCCAGATCTGGACCGGTGTGGTCGGCACGCCCGCGACGGCGCAAGGCACCCCGAGCCAACGCTGGTTTGTGGTGTGGCTGGGGACCGCCAACAACCCGGTGGACAAGGTGGCCGCGAAAGTGTTGGCCGAGTCGATTCGCCCGTTGGCGCCGCCCCCGCCCGCCCCGGGCGCACCGCCGGCCCCGGGTGCACCGGCTGCACCGCCAGCCCCCGGCGCTCCCGCTGCACCGCCGGCTCCGGGTGCTCCGGCCGCACCGCCGGCTCCGGGTGCGCCCGCGGCACCGCCGGCTCCCGGCGCTCCGGCCGCTCCGCCGGCGCCCGGCGCCCCGGCAGAGCCCGCTCCCGGTGCACCCGCGGTGGCTCCGGCGCCGGCCGCACCGCCAGCACCGGCGGGGACACCGACCTAATTCCCGCCTAATTCCCGCCCTTTGGTGGATCGTGGCCCGTTGAGGGCCAATTCGTTACGTTGCTGCGGTATACCCGAGGGAAGACGCAGACAGCCGCGCTGAGCGCGGCCGGATAGCAAGGGGTTCGGTATGGATGTCCTGGCAGCAACCGAATATCTCGCTCGCTCGAGCACGCTGACCAGCGTCGGCTGGATCGGGTACATCATCATCGGCGCGATCGCGGGTTGGATCGCGGGCAAGATCGTCAAAGGCAGCGGTTCCGGGATCTTGATGAACATCGTCATCGGTGTCGTGGGCGCGTTGATCGGCGGCTTCCTGCTGAGCTTCGTCCTGAACACCGCCGGCGGTGGCTGGTGGTTCACGCTGTTCACCGCGGTCCTCGGCTCGGTGATCCTGTTGTGGGTGCTCGGGCTGGTACAGCGAAAGAGCTAGCCGCTCGACCGGCCTAGCGCCGGTACCCACTCGGGCGGGGCAGCATGGACGGTATGGCCTCGGGACTGACGGGCGCGACCATGAGCGCGTGGCGGGTGCGCCAACCCGGCCCGATGGCCACCGGCCCGTTGGAGCGGGTGACCACCGACATGCCGCGCCCGGCGCCGACGGAGCTGCTGGTCACCGTGCACGCCTGCGGGGTGTGCCGCACCGATCTGCACGTCACCGAGGGCGACCTGCCGGTGCACCGCGAGCACGTCATCCCCGGACATGAGGTGGTCGGGGAGGTCCTGGAGGTCGGCGCCGAGGCCGGCGCGGAGTTCAGCGTCGGCGACCGGGTCGGCATCGCGTGGCTGCGGCACACCTGCGGCACCTGCATCTACTGTCGCCGCGGGGCGGAGAACCTGTGCCCGACATCGCGCTACACCGGCTGGGACGCCGACGGCGGCTACGCCGAATTCGCCACCGTCCCCGTCGCCTTCGCGCATCACCTGCCGACCGGCTACAGCGACAGCGAGCTGGCGCCGCTGCTGTGCGCCGGCATCATCGGCTACCGCGCGCTGCTGCGCGCCGAGCTGCCGCCCGGCGGCCGGTTAGGGCTGTACGGCTTCGGCGGCAGCGCCCACATCACCGCGCAGGTCGCGCTGGCGCAGGGCGCCGAGGTCCACGTGATGACCCGCGGACAGCGGGCCCAGCAGCTGGCGCTGCAGCTGGGCGCGGCCTCCGCCCAAGGCGCCGCCGACCCGCCGCCGGTGCCGCTGGACGCCGCCATCCTGTTCGCCCCGGTCGGCGAGCTGGTGCTGCCGGCGTGCGAGGCGCTGGACCGCGGCGGCACGCTGGCCATCGCCGGCATCCACCTCAGCGACATCCCGACCCTGAACTACCAGCGCCACCTGTTCCAGGAACGCCAGATCCGGTCGGTGACCTCGAATACCCGCGCCGACGCCCGGGCCTTCCTGGACTTCGCTGGGCGCCACCACCTCAACGTGACCACCCCGGAGTATCCGCTGGCCGAAGCCGACCGGGCGTTGACCGACCTCAGCTCCGGCCGGATCGCCGGCGCCGCGGTGCTGCTGGTGTAGCTCAGGTCGACAGGTGCCACACCAGGGCGGCGGCCAGCGCCCCCAGCCCGTTCAGCGACCAGTGCAGGGCGATCGGCGCGATCAGGCTGCCGCTGCGGCGGCGCAGCCAGCTGAACACGAAACCGGCCGCCGCGGTGGCGCACACCGCCAGCGTTACCCCGGCGGCCATGCCCAGCAGGCCGCCGCCGAACAGCCGGGTGAACCCGACGTTGCCGGCGGTCAGCCCCAGCGACGTGGCGATATGCCACAGCCCGAACAGCAGCGACCCGGCGGCGGCGACCCCGCGAAACCCCCAGGCCCGGTTCAGCGCCCCGTGCAGCACCCCGCGAAACGCCAACTCCTCGGGGATCACGGTCTGCAGCGGGATGATGAGCATCGAGGCCAGCAGCGCCCCGGAAACCGTCGCGTAGCGGTTGTTCAAAAACATCGGCCGCGTCCACGGCAGCAGCGCACCCACCGCGATCACCGCGGCCACCACCGCCACCGCGGCCAGCGCGTAGCCTACCCCGGCTTTCCAATGGTCGCGGCCCAGCCCCAGCTCGGCCCAGCCCAGCCCGCGGGAGCGCACCAGCAGCACCAAGCCCACCGCGGCGGCCGGCACGGCGGCCACCCCGGCCCACGGCGTGGTGAAATGCGCGATCAGGTTGGTCAGCGCCAGCACCACCACGACGACGGCGACGTCGACGTAGATGCGGGCATGGTGCAGCGCGGAAAGCTGCGACTTCAGCGGATGCGGCCCCCCGGCCACCGCGCATTCCTGGGCTGACATTGCCGCGATTCTACCGGCGCGACGACGACGCCCAGGTCCAGCCGGAAATCTCCGGGTCGTCCTCGCCGTGCTCGCGGGTGTAGCGGCGGGCGGCCAGCCGGGCGTCGGCCATCCGTTGCCGCAGCCCGGCGCACCGCGTCGCCAGCCCGTCCACCCAGTCGATGACGTCCATCACCAGGTGGAAGCGGTCCAAGCTGTTGAGCATCACCATGTCGAACGGGGTGGTGGTGGTGCCGCGCTCGTTGTAGCCGCGGACATGCATGCCGTCGTGGTTGGCGCGCCGGTAGGTGAGCCGGTGGATCAGCCACGGATAGCCGTGATAGGCGAAGATCACCGGCTTGTCGCGGGTGAACAGGGCGTCAAACTCCTTGTCCGGCAGCCCATGCGGGTGCTCGGAGTCGGGCTGCAGCCGCATGATGTCGACGACGTTGATCACCCGCACGGGCAGCTCGGGCAGCTCGCGGCGCAAGATGTCGGCGGCGGCCAGCGTCTCCAGCGTCGGGATGTCGCCGGCGCAGGCCAACACCACGTCGGGTTCGCCGGTGGCGGTGGACGCCCAGTCCCAGATGCCCAGCCCGCGGGTGCAGTGCGCGACCGCGGCCTCCATGTCCAGGTAGGCCAGCGCGGGTTGTTTGCCGGCGACGATCACGTTGACGTAGTCGCGGCTGCGCAGGCAGTGGTCGGCCACCGACAGCAAGGTGTTGCCGTCCGGCGGCAGATACACCCGCACGATCTCGGCGCGCTTGTTGGCGACCAGGTCGATGAAGCCGGGATCCTGATGCGACGCGCCGTTGTGGTCTTGGCGCCACACGTGCGAGGTGAGCAGGTAGTTCAGCGACGCGATCGGGCGCCGCCAGGGCAGTTCCCGGCTGACCGACAACCATTTCGCGTGCTGGTTGAACATCGAGTCGACGATGTGCACGAACGCCTCGTAGCAGTTGAACAGGCCGTGCCGGCCGGTCAGCAGGTAGCCCTCCAGCCAGCCCTGGCACAGGTGTTCGGAGAGCACCTCCATCACCCGGCCGTCGGGGGACAGGTGCTCGTCGTCGGCGGTGGTTTCCGACAGCCACACCTTGGCGGTGGCGTCGAACACCGCCGACAGCCGGTTGGACGCGGTCTCGTCGGGCCCCATCAACCGGAACCGGTCGCGGTTGCGGGCGATCACATCCCGCACGAATGTGCCCAGCACGCGGGTGGCCTCATGGGTGGTGGTGGCCGGCGCGGTGACCTCGACGGCGTAGTCACGGAAATCCGGCAGGTCCAGGTCGTGCAGCAGCAGCCCGCCGTTGGCGTGCGGGTTGGCGCTCATCCGGCGGTCCCCGCGCGGCGCCAGCGCGCGCAGCTCGGGGCGCAGCGCACCGCCGTCGTCGAACAGCTCAGCGGGCCGGTAGCTGCGCAGCCACTCCTCGAGCTGGGCGCGGTGGGCGGGATTGTCGTGGGTTTCGGCCAGCGGCACCTGATGCGCACGCCAGGTGCCCTCGACCTGCTTGCCGTCGACCACGGCCGGTCCGGTCCAGCCCTTGGGGGTGCGCAGCACGATCATCGGCCACAGCGGGCGGTCGGTGACCCCGTCCACCCGCGCGGCCCGCTGGATGGCTGCGATCTGGTCGAAGGCCTCATCCAGCGCGGTCGCCAGCTGCTGGTGCACGGTCGCGGGATCGTCACCGGCCACGGTGATCGGCCGGTAGCCGTAGCCGTACAGCAGCGCATCGAGCTGCTCGGCCGGGATGCGGGCCAACACCGTCGGGTTGGCGATCTTGTAGCCGTTGAGGTGCAGCACCGGCAGCACCGCGCCGTCGCGGACCGGGTTGAGGAATTTGTTGGAATGCCAGCTGGCGGCCAGCGGCCCGGTTTCGGCCTCCCCGTCGCCGACCACGCAGGCCACCACCAGGTCCGGGTTGTCGAACGCCGCCCCGTAGGCGTGTACCAGCGCGTAGCCCAGCTCGCCGCCCTCGTGGATCGAGCCGGGGGTCTGGGCGGCGACGTGGCTGGGAATGCCGCCGGGAAACGAGAACTGGCGAAACAGGTTCCGCAGGCCGTCGGTGTCCTCCTCGATGCCGGTGTAGGTCTCGCTGTAGGTGCCTTCCAGGTAGGCGTTGGCGACCAAACCCGGCCCGCCGTGCCCGGGGCCGGTGATGAAGATGACGTTGGCGTCGCGGTTGCGGATGATCCGGTTGAGGTGCGCATAGAGCAGGTTCAGCCCCGGGGTGGTGCCCCAGTGGCCCAGCAGCCGCGGCTTGATGTGCTCGGGGGCCAGCGGTTCGGTCAACAGCGGGTTGTCCAGCAGGTAGATCTGCCCGACGGACAGGTAGTTGGCGGCCCGCCAATAGGCGTCGATCAGGTCGAGCTCTTCGCCGGGAAGTGTCGCGGTGCTCATCTGTCCGATTCTTGTCATCAGCGGTGAATAACCGGGAGCCAAACGCGGAAAACTTGCCGATTACGCTGACGGCATGGTCGACGACGCCGGGCTGCTGTCTTGTCTGCGGGTGCTCGACCTGTCCGACGCCGACGGCGACCCGGTGACCCGACTGTTCGCCGACCTGGGCGCCGACGTGCTCAAGGTGGAGCCGCCGGGCGGCAGCCCGGCGCGGGCGCAGCGGCCGACGCTGGCCGGCACCAGCATCCCGTTCGCGCTGCACAACGCCAACAAACGCAGCATCGTGCTGGATCCGGCCGACCGCGATGACCGGCGCCGGCTGGTCGAGCTGGCCGGCGCCGCCGACATCGTCGTCGACAGCGGGCTGCCGGGGCGAGCCGCGGCCTACGGCACCTCCTGCGCCGAGCTGGCCGATCGGCATCGGCAGCTGGTGGCGCTGGCGATCTCGGACTTCGGCGCGTCGGGTCCGCGGTCGGCGTGGCGGGCCACCGACCCGGTGTTCTACGCGCTGTCGGGGGCGCTGTCGCGCACCGGCCCCACCACCGGCACCCCGGTGCTGCCGCCCGACGGCATCGCCTCGGCCACCGCGGCGGTGCAGGCCGCCTGGGCCACACTCGTCGCGTACTACAACCGGTTGCGGTGCGGCACAGGGGATTACATCGACTTCTCCCGCTTCGACGCGGTGGTGAGCGTGCTCGACCCGGTGTTCGGCGCGCAGGGGCAGGTCGCGGCGGCCCGCCGCAAACCCGACCGGTGGCGCGGTCGGCCGAAAAACCAGGACGCCTACCCGATCTACCCCTGCGCCGACGGCTACGTCCGGATCTGCGTGATGGCGCCTCGGCAGTGGCGCGGGTTGCGGGCCTGGCTGGGGGAGCCCGAACAGTTCGCCGACCCCAAATACGACGTGATCGCCGAGCGTTTCGCGGCCTGGCCGGCGATTAGCGTGTTGATCGGGCAGCTGTTCGCCGGCAAGTCCATGGCCGAGCTGGTGGCCGCCGGTCAGGCGCACGGGGTGCCGATCGCGGCGGTGCTGACCCCCGCGCGGGTGCTGGCCTCCGAGCATTTCACGGCGGTCGGTGCGCTGGCGTCCACCGACCTGGCCGCCGGGGTCAGCGCCGACGTGCCGGTCGGCTATTTCGCCGTCGACGGCCGGCACGCCGGTTTCCGCACCCCGGCGCCGCGGGCCGGGTCCGGCGAGCCGCGGTGGCTCAGCGACCCGGTCGATGCCGGCGCCCCGGCGGGCACCGTCGGCGGCTACCCGTTCGACGGGATCCGCATCCTGGATCTGGGCATCATCGTCGCCGGCGGCGAAACCAGCCGGCTGTTCGCGGATCTGGGCGCCGAGGTCATCAAGGTGGAAAGCGCGGCCTACCCCGACGGGCTGCGGCAGGCCCGCGCCGGCGACGCCATCAGCGAGTCGTTCGCCTGGACGCACCGCAACAACCTGGGGTTGGGGCTGGATCTGCGCAGCGCGGAGGGCAAACGGCTGTTCGGCGACCTGGTCGCCGACGCCGACGCCGTCTTCGCCAACTTCAAGCCCGGCACCCTGGCCGCGCTGGGGTTTCCTTACGAGGCGTTGCGCGCGCGCAACCCCCGGATCGTGCTCGCCGAGAGCAGCGCGTTCGGGGACACCGGCCCGTGGAGCACCCGGATGGGGTATGGCCCGCTGGTCCGCGCCAGCACTGGGGCCACCCGGCTGTGGACATCGCCGGACGCCGTCGACGCGGCCGGTGCCCGGCACCCGTTCTACGACGCGACGACGGTGTTCCCCGACCATGTGGTGGGGCGGGTCACGGCGATCGGCGCGCTGGCCGCGCTGATCCACCGGCACCGCACCGGGGCGGGCGCCCGGGTGCATATCTCACAGGCCGAGGTCGTGCTCAACCAACTCGACACCCGCTACGTCACCCAGGCCGCCCAGGCCGGGCACGCCGACCAGATCGACGAGGACCCCGTCGTGCACGCGGTCTGCCCGTGCGCCGGCGACGACGAATGGTGCGTGATCTCGATCCGTTCGGATGCCGACTGGCGCTCGGTCGCCGCCGTGGCGGGTCGCCCGCAGCTGGTCGACGACGCCCGCTTTGCGGCCGGTACCGCCCGGGTGAGGAACCGGGCCGACCTGGTCGCCGAGCTGGCCGCCTGGACGCGCACCCGCCCTCCGGTGCAGGTCGCCGCGGCGCTGCAGGCGGCAGCGGTGCCGGCCGGCCCGATGAACCGGCATCCCGATATCCCCGAGGACCCGCAACTGGCGCACCGCAAGCTGTTCGCCGAGATGACCCACCCGCTGATCGATCATCCGCTGCCCGCCGAGACCGGGCCGGCGCCGTTTCGGCACATTCCGCCGGCCCCGCAGCGGCCCGCGCCGCTACCGGGTCAGGACACCCGGGAGATCTGCAAGAACGTGCTCGGGCTGGAGCCGGCGCGGATCGAGCAGCTGATCACCGACGGGGTGCTGTTCGCCAGCGACGATGAGAAGGAGCGGCGCCGGTGACTATCGACCCCCGCACACCGGTGCTGATCGGCTACGGGCAGCTCAATCAGCGCGAGGAACGGGCCGATCTGGAGCCGGTCGCGTTGATGGCGGCGGCCGCGCGCGAGGCCGCCGGAGCCCGGGTGCTTACCGCGGTGGACAGCATTCGGGTGGTCAACGTGCTCTCGGCGCGCTACCGCGATGCGGGGCGGCTGCTCGGCGAGCACATCGGCGCCGATAACCCCAGCACCCGCTACAGCGGGGTCGGCGGCAACGTCCCGCAATCCCTGGTCAACCAGGCGTGCCTGGACATTTGGCACGGACGCGCCGGGGTGGTGCTGGTCGCGGGCGCCGAAACCTGGCGCACCCGCACCCGGCTGCGGGCCCGCGGCGGCAGGCTCGTCTGGACCCAGCAGGACGAGTCCGTTCCGCTGGCCGAAACCAACGGCGACAACGTCCCGATGAGCGGCCCGGCCGAGGACAGGATCCGGCTGGACCGGCCGGCCTACGTGTACCCGCTGTTCGAGCAGGCGCTGCGGCTGGCCGCGGGCGCGTCGATCGAGGAGCACCGCACCCGCATCGGCGAGCTGTGGGCGCGGTTCAACGCGGTCGCGGTGCGCAACCCGCACGCCTGGATCCGGGAACCGGTTACCGCCGCCGAGATTTGTCAGCCGGGCCCGACGAACCGGATGATCAGCTGGCCCTACACCAAGTTGATGAACTCCAACAACATGGTCGACCAGGGGGCCGCGCTGATCCTGACCTCGGTGCAGCGGGCCAAAGAGCTGCAGATCCCGACCGAACGGTGGGTCTTCCCACAGGCCGGCACCGATGCCCACGACACCTACGCCGTCGCCGAGCGCGCCGAGCTGCACCGCTCCCCGGCCATCCGGATCGGTGGGGCGCGGGTGCTGGAACTGGCCGGGGTCGGCATCGACGACCTGGACTACGTCGACCTGTACTCGTGCTTTCCGTCCGCCGTCCAGGTCGCGGCGACCGAACTGGGGTTACCGACCGACGACCCGGGTCGGCCGTTGACGGTGACCGGCGGGCTGACCTTCGCCGGCGGTCCGTGGAGCAACTACGTCAGCCATTCCATCGCCACGCTGGCCGAACTGCTGGTCGCCAACCCGGGCCGGCGCGGCCTGATCAGCGCCAACGGCGGCTACCTGACCAAACACAGTTTCTGCGTGTACGGCACCGAACCACCGACGTCCGGATTCCGCTGGGAAGACGTGCAGGACGCGGTCGATCGCGAACCCACCCGCCCGGCCGCGGCGCAGTGGCAGGGCGTGGGCACCGTGGAATCGTGGACCACGCCGTACAACCGGGACGGGCAGCCGGAGAAGGCCTTCGTGGCGGTCCGCACCCCCGCCGGGTCCCGGGCGTTCGCGCTGATCACCGACCCGGCGGCGGCCGCGCTGACGGTGCGCGACGATATCGGCGGCGCCGCGGTCACGGTGCACGCCGACGGCACCGCAAGCCTGCACTAACCCGGGGTTCACCGGTCCCGCCGGCAGGTAACGACGGGCTAACGGCCACGACAAAAACCTACGCGAAGCGCGCCAATGTGCTTATTGTCGAGTTAGGCGTTGCGGAGGTGGGACGCGGTGCAGATTCTGATTACCGATGTCACCGGGGCGATCGGACGCTCCCTGGCCCGACAACTGCTGGCCGCCGGACACGCCGTGAGCGGCATCGCCGACACCCCGCACGAACGCCTGGATCCCGAGGTCGATTTTGTCTGCGCGCCGCTGGCCGGCGCGGTCCTGGACGACCTGACCGACGACGCCGACGTCGTCGTGCACCTGGCCCCGATCGAGGCCAGCGCCCCCGGCAGCGCCGGCATCGACGGCGTCGTGCAGGTCAGCCACGCCGCCGCCCGGGCCGGCGCGCGGCTGCTGTTCGTGTCCCACGCCGCCGGCCAACCGGAGCTGTATCGCCACGCCGAACAGTTGGTGGCGTCGGCGTGGGCCCCCAGCCTGATCATTCGGGTGGCGCCGCTGGTGGGGCGGCAGCTGGACTGGGCGGTGTGTCGCACCGTCGCCAGCCTGCTGCGCGCCAAGATGTCCCCGCAGACGATGCGGCTGCTGCACTTCGACGACCTGGTCCGGTTCCTGGTGCAGGCGGTGGGCACCGACCGGACCGGGCTCGTCGAGCTCGCGACACCGGACACCGTCGACATGACGACCGCGCACCGGCTGCTGCGCACCGCCACCCGGCAGCCGCACACCCACCGCATCGCCAGCTGGCCGCAACCCATGCCGGAGCTGGATATGGCGGCGCTGCAGGACGACTGGACGTTCGAATGCGGGTGGCCGGCCACCGACGCGGTCACCGACACCGTCCGCGGGCTGACCGGCCGCCGCCTGGCCATCGCCGGGGCCACCGAGGTGTCCGGACACCTGCCGCTGCCGGTGGAAACCGCGCCGGGCTGGGAGCCGTGCGACGGTGCCGCGCTGGACTGCGCGGCGCCGGACGGGCTGGAGGGGGAATTCGACGACCGCATCGATCCACGGTTCCCGGTGTTCAGCGCCACCACGCTGGCCGATGCGCTGGCCGGTCCGCTGACCCCGATGACCCTCGATGTGCAGTTGGCCGGGCTGCGGATCGCCAGCCGGGAAATGGCGCAGGTATTGGCGCTGCACGGGGTGGTCGCCACCGAATGGGAGAGCCGAGGTATCGCGGTGTTCGGTCACCGCCCCTACATCGGGGTGTCCACCAGTGCGGTGGTGGCCGGCCAGCTGCCCGGCTGGGATGAGCACGCCCTGACCGAGCGGGCCCTCGGCGGACATCCCCACGACCTGTTCCCGTTGGGCCGGCCCCGCTCGGCGGGCAGCCTGCCGGTGCCGGCGGCCCGGGCGATCGTGGTGACCCGGGCGTTGGCCATGCTGCGCCACCTGAAAACCGACACCGAGGCATACCGGGCCGCCGCGGCGGCCGCCCACCTGAAAGCCGCGCAGCTGGCGGCGCTGCCGGACGCCCGACTCGAGGTGCGGTTGCAGCTGCTGCGGGACCGAATCCATCAGGGCTGGAGTCTGATCGCGCTGTGGGTGGTGGACAACGGGGTCACGGCGGCCGCGGTGGAGCACACCGGCGCGGTCGGTCCCAGCACCGCCGTCGGTTTCGGTGCCGTGTTGGAAAGCCGACGGGTGGCCGACGAGACCGCGTCGCTGGTCGAGGTGTTGCAGCGCAATCCGCGGCTGCGCGAGCTGGCCGCCGAGGGCGACCTGGCCGGGATCCGCGCGGTGTCACCGCGGTTCGCCGCCGCCGTCGATGCCGTCGCCGGCCGGATCGGGCATCGCGGGCCGGGGGAGGCCGAGCTGGCCAATCCGGTGTTCGGTGACGACCGCGCCCTGCTGTTGACCACGGCGGCGGCCGCCGGAACCGCGGCCGCGGTGCCGGCCCCGACGCCCGGGTCCGCGACCCTGGCGCAGCGGATGGTGACCAATACGCTGGTCTCTCGGGAAACGGCCTACGACGCGACCATGCGGTTCACCCACGAGCTACGGATGACGTTGCGCGAGATCGGGTCTCGGCGGGTGCGTGCCGAACTGCTGGACGCCGTCGACGACGTGTATTACCTGACCTGCGAGGAACTGCTGACCATGTCCGCCGACGCTCGGCTACGGATCAAACGCCGCCGCGCCGAACGGGAACGCCTGCAGGCGCTGCATCTGCCGGACGTTTTCGACCACGCCTGGTCGCCGGTGGCCGCCCCCGAGGGAACCGCTTGAGGCAGTAGCTAATTCAGCAACGCGCTCAGTGGCGCCCGGCTGTCGGCCAGTGCGTCGGGGTGCACCGGCGCTCGCGACCGGATCAGTTCCTTGATGTCGTCGAGGCCCTCCCAGATGTTGACGTTCATCCCGGCCAGCACCCGGTTGTCGCCGTCGAGCCAGAACGCGACGAACTCGCGGCCGTCGACGTCGCCGCGGAACACCACCCGCTGGTAGCTGGCCGCGTACCCGACGTACTCCATACCCAGGTCGTACTGATCGGTGAAGAAATACGGCAGCTCGTCGTATTCGGCGTGCTCGCCCAGCATCCCGGCCGCCGCGGCGGCCGGCTGCTTGAGCGCATTGGCCCAGTGTTCGGTGCGGATTCGGGTGCCCAGCAGCGGATGCTGGGCCGCCGCGATGTCGCCGACGGCGTAGATGTCGGGGTCACTGCTGCGCAGCGACGCATCGACGAGCACACCGCCGTCGCCCAGTTGCAGGCCGGCGGCGTCGGCCAACTCGATGTTGGGCTGGGCGCCGACGGCGACCAGCACGGCGTCGGCGCTGATCTGCGTCCCATCCCCGAGTTGCAGCCCGGTGGCCGCCCCGCCCGCCGTGCTGATCTCGGCGACACTGGCGCCCAGCCGCAGGTCGACGTCGTGCTCGCGGTGCAACTTGGCGAACACCTCGCCCAGTTCGGTACCCAGCGCAGCCTGTAGCGGCACCGGGGCCATCTCGACCACACTCACCTGCACACCGCGTTGCCGGGCGCTGGCCGCCACCTCCAGCCCGATCCACCCCGCCCCGACCACCGCGAGCGAAGAACCTTGGGCCAGCACGGAATCCAGCGCCTCGGCGTCGTCGAAGGTGCGCAGATAGTGCACCCCGGTGGCGTCGGAGCCCGGGATCGGCGGGCGGCGCGACCGTGATCCGGTGGCCAGCAGCAGCTTGTCGTAGGACACCGTGCCGTCGTCGGACAAACCCACGGTGCGGGCGGCCGGATCCAGCGACACCGCGCGGACCCCGAGCCGCAGGTCGACGTCGTGGTCGCGGTACCACTGGGCGGACTCGACGGTGAAATCGCTGAGCGTCTTCTTGCCGGCCAGGTATTCCTTGGACAGCGGGGGCCGCTCGTAGGGCAGCCGCTGTTCCTCGGCGATCAGCACCACGCGTCCGTCGAAGTTGTTGCCGCGGAGGGCTTCTGCTGCTTTAGCGCCGGCCAGGCCGCCGCCGATGATGACGAACGTGTCGGATCGTGACATGAGGGCTGCTCCGTTCTGTGGTGCGACCGATGTCGGGCTTTAGCCTACTCGGCCGGACCGGTCAGCCGCTGGCGTAACGCCAACGCGTTGCGCACCGCGTGGCCGTGCGGATCATTGTTGAAATACACCCACACCTGCCGATTCTGGGCCTGCCAGGCGGTGATCCGCTCGGCCCACCGGCCTAGCTCGGTGCCCGAATAGCTGCCGCTGTACAGCGCGCTCGGGTCGGGTCCGTGCATCCGCAGGTACACCACATCGGTGGTGGCCCGCGGAATGCAGGCCAGCCCGGCGCCGCTCATCACCACATACGCGGCGCGATGCCGTTGCAGCAGCGCATACACCCCGTCGTCGTCCCAGGACGGGTGCCGCAGTTCGACGGCCACCCGCAGCCAGTCCGGCAGCCGGGCGAGGAACGCGTCGAGGCGCGCGTCGTCGCGGCGCTGCTCGGGGTGCAGCTGAACCAGCAGCACACCGGCGCGCTCACCCAGGATGCGCCAGCAGCGCTCGAAGCGGTCGATCCACGGCTCCGGGGAGGCCAGCCGGCGGTAATGCGTCAGGCCGCGGTGGGCCTTGACCGACATGGCGAAGCCGTCGGGCAGCTGGTCGCGCCACCGGGTGAAGGTGGCGTCGGTCGGCCAGCGGTAGAAGCTGGCGTTGAGTTCGACGGTGTCGAACACCTCGACGTAGCGGGCCAGCCGGCGGCCGCTGGTCAGCCCACACGGATACAACACCTCGGCCCAGTGGTCGTAGGACCAGCCCGAGGTGCCGATGCGCACCGTCATCGATCAGTCGGTGACCTGCCGGCGCACCTCGTCGTCCAACGACGAGCGCACCAGTGCGGCGGCCAGCTGCGCGTTGCGGCCGGTCGCCAGGTCACCCAGTTTCTTGGCATCGGTGGGCAACCCCAGCGCCTTGGCGGCCTGGGTGGCCCGGTCGTCGAAGTAGGGCCGCACCCAGGTCCACACGTCTTGCACCTCACGCAGGAACATGTCGGCGCCGGTGTCGCCGATACCCTTGAATTCCTTGAGCATTCGGGTCACCGCGGCCATATCGTGGTCGCTGCGCCGGGCCAATCTGCGTAGGTCGCCGGCGTAGTCGTCGCGGACCCGGGTGGCGATCTCGGTCAGCCGGGTGGCCGAACTTTCGTCGTAGCGGACGTAGTGGGCGCGGCCGAACGCGCGGATCATGGTGCGCCGATCGGCCTGCAGCACCGCGCGCGGGGTGCGCAGGCCGTCGCGGAACAGTTCCCGCGCGGCGCGCATGGCGATCGTGGCGTCGATCGGCTTGCTGGCCAGCATGCACAGCACCAGCAGCTGAAACAGCGGCATCGGGGTGTTCTTGAGCCGAATGCCGGCCTCGGCGGCGTAGCTGGTGCCGGCGACCTGCAAGAGCCGCCGCACCCGCTGATCGTGTTGGGCCATATCGCAGGCGTACCCGCCGCGCCCCGGCCTCTAACGTTCCGCTCGCGGGCGCCGCCCGCCGACTGCCCGCCGACGGTGCGGTTTCATACGCTTTTCGGCGGCGAAGCGTATGCGATCGCACAATCGGCGCAGTTTCCGGCTACTTCGGGGGCAGCCCGCGGACAAACTCGACCGACCGGTCCACCCAGCCGGCCAGCTGCCGGGTGGTGCGCACCCCGGCGCCGTCGACGCGCAGCCAGCCGCGCATCTCCCGGCCGCCCATCACCATCGGCTCGACATGCGCGCGGCGCAGGAACATCTCGGCGTCGTCGGGCGGCACCCGCACCAGCAGGCCGCCGCTGCGGTTGGCCGCCACCGCCAGGTGCCCGCCGATCAGGAAGCCGAGCCCGCCGAACATCGCCTTCTCCTCGACACCACGCTGGGGGCTGAGCAGTTCGCGGAGCCGGTTGGCCAGGTCCTGGTCGTAGGCCATCAGTCCAGGTCGACCCGGATGGTCAGCAGGTCGCTGCCCGCCGCGCGGACCACCGCGCTATTGAGCCCGCCCAGTTGGCGCAACCGCGCCGCTGGGTCGTCGTCGGGCAGCAGGTGGGCGGTGCCGGCGCGCCAGCGGCCGTGCATGCGCAGCCGCACCCGCGGATCGGCCTGAATGTTGCGCACATAGTCGGAGTGCGTGCCGTGCTCGGAGACCATCCAGAACTGGTTGTCGACCACCCGGCCGCCGACCGCGGTGCGCCGCGGCTGTCCGGATTTGCGGCCGGTGGTTTCCAGCATGGTCACCGGCATGCGCCGCCCAATCGGGTTGACCACCAGCCGCTGAACGTTGTGCACGACGCGTCGTTTGAGGCTCACCGCACCATTTAACGCCGAGCAGACGCAAAAGCCCCCAATTTCGCTGCGAAATGGGTGCTTTTGCGTCTGCTCGCGGGGTAAGGCTGGGACTTAGGCCGCCGCGGCCGACGTCGCCCCCGGCTCCAATGCCTGCGCGACGATGTCGGCGACATCGGTCATCGGCCGCACGTCCAGCACCTCGAGCACTTCGGCCGGCACGTCGTCGAGGTCGGGTTCGTTGCGCGCCGGGATGAACACGGTGGACAACCCGGCGCGCTGGGCGGCCAGCAGCTTCTGCTTGACCCCGCCGATCGGCAGCACCCGACCATTCAGCGTCACCTCACCGGTCATCCCGACATCGGCGCGCACCTGACGCCCGGTGGCCATCGACACCAGCGCGGTCACCATGGTGACCCCGGCCGACGGGCCGTCCTTGGGCACCGCGCCGGCCGGCACGTGCACGTGGATGCGCCCGTCCAGCGCCGCCGGGTCGACGCCCAGCTCCGCGGCGTGCGACCGCACGTAGGACAGCGCGATCTGCGCCGATTCCTTCATCACGTCGCCCAGCTGCCCGGTCAACTGCAGACCCGGGTCGCCGTCGGTGGCGCCGGCCTCGATGTAGAGCACGTCGCCGCCCAGGCCGGTGACGGCCAGACCGGTCGCCACACCGGGCACCGCGGTGCGTTCGGCCGACTCCGGGGTGAACCGTGGCCGGCCCAGGTAGCCAACCAGATCCGGTTCGTCCACGGTGACCGGTGTCGGGTCCGCGGCCAGGGCGGTGGTGACCTTGCGCAGCGCCTTGGCCAGCAGCCGCTCGAACTGGCGCACCCCGGGTTCGCGGGTGTAGTCGGCGGCGATCTTGCGCAGCGCGGCCTCGGTGACGGTGACCTCCTCGGCGGTCAGCGCGGCCCGGTCGCGTTGCCGGGGCAGCAGGTAGTCGCGGGCGATCGCCACCTTGTCGTCCTCGGTGTAGCCGTCGATCTCGACCAGCTCCATGCGGTCCAGCAGCGCCGAGGGGATGTTCTCCACCACGTTGGCCGTCGCCAAAAACACCACGTCGGACAGGTCCAGATCCAAATCCAAGTAGTGGTCCCGGAAGGTGTGGTTTTGCGCCGGGTCGAGCACCTCCAGCAGCGCCGCCGACGGGTCGCCGCGATAGTCGGAGCCCACCTTGTCGATCTCATCGAGCAGCACAACGGGATTCATCGAGCCGGCCTCGCCGATGGCGCGCACGATCCGGCCGGGCAGCGCGCCGACGTAGGTGCGCCGGTGCCCGCGGATCTCGGCCTCGTCGCGCACCCCGCCCAGCGCGACCCGGACGAACTTGCGGCCCAGCGCGCGGGCCACGCTCTCACCCAGCGACGTCTTGCCGACCCCGGGCGGGCCTGCCAGCACCATCACCGCGCCGGAGCCGCGCCCGCCGACGACCTGCAGACCGCGTTGGGCGCGCCGGGCCCGCACCGCCAGGTATTCGACGATGCGGTCCTTGACGTCGTCCAGGCCGTGGTGATCGGCGTCCAGGATCTCCCGGGCGGCCCCCAGGTCCGTGGCGTCTTCGGTGGTGGTGTTCCACGGCAGGTCCAGCACGGTGTCCAGCCAGGTGCGGATCCAGCCGCCCTCCGGGCTTTGCTCGCTGGCGCGTTCCAGCTTGCCGACCTCGCGCAGCGCGGCCTCGCGCACCTTGTCGGGCAGGTCGGCGGCCTCCACCCGAGCCCGGTAATCGTCGGAACCCTCCGGCTCGCCCTCGCCGAGCTCCTTGCGGATCGCGGCCAGCTGCTGGCGCAGCAGGAACTCCTTTTGTTGCTTGTCCACGCCGGCCCGCACATCGTCGGCGATCTTGTCGTTGACCTCAACCTCGGCCAAGTGGTCGCCGGTCCACTCGATCAGTGCCCGCAGCCGCTCGTCGACGTTTTCGGTCTCCAGCAGCTGCCGCTTTTGCGGGTGGGTCAGATACGACGCGTAGCCGGAGGTGTCGGCCAGCGCCGAGGGGTCGGTGAGCTTGTTGACGTAGTCGATGATTTCCCAGGCCTCGCGGCGCTGCAGCATCGCCAGCAGCAGCTTCTTGTATTCGCCGGCCAGCGCGCGGGTGTCGTCGCTGGGTTCGACGTCGGCGACCTCGGTCACCTCCACCCACAGCGCGGCGCCGGGTCCGGTGGTCCCGGTCCCGATGTGCGCCCGCCGTTCCCCGCGCACCACCGCGGCGGTCCCGCCGCCGGCGATGCGGCCGACCTGCAGAATCGACGCCAGCACACCGTGGGTCGGGTAGCGGTCGTCGAGCCGGGGTGCGATCAGCAGGGTGCCGGACTCGCTGGCCCGGGCGGCGTCCACGGCGGCGCGGGCGGCGTCGTCCAGCGTGATCGGGACCACCATGCCGGGCAACACGATCGGGTCGCTGACGAATAACACCGGCACTGATTTGGGTTCAGTCATCAATCCTCCAAAGTTAAGCCTGCTGCGCTCAACCTGCGGGACGCAAAGTTTGTTCCCGTGCGACCGGCGTCGCACAAGCTCAACGAGCGCGCGTCGGCCGATTGCCGGAGATCTGTCTGATGGTTGCGGTCGCAGTCGCGGTCGCGACGATCGTCTCGCCGTCGTCGACGAGTTCGCCCGCCAGGAACGCAATGTCACGTCGGCGCTTGACGATGCGGCCACGGCCAACAAGGCGGCCTGGCCGCGCTGGCGCGAGGAACTGCACATGCAGATCGAGCGTCGGTGCGAACTGGCCGTCATCCAGGGTCGCTACCAGTGCGGGGCCCAGCGTGTCGTCGAGCATCGCCGCGAGGAATCCGCCCTGCACGACACCGACCGGGTTGACGAACCGATCATCGGCTGCGAACTCGACCTCGATGGTCCCGGCATCCGGGTCCACCGCGATCAACCGCCAACCGAGTGTTTTCGCAGCTGCGGGCAGCTCGCGCTTGCCTGCCAGGACGTCCCAGAACGGGCCCTTCCGAGTCACGAACAGACCATAGCGAGCCCGTCCGACACAACGGGCAGGTTGGTATAACGCCGCTCGTCAGCGTCCGGATAGCGCGAGCAGCCGGTCGGCGGGTGCCGCAGAGCGCGCCGTCGTGGCTGGGCCGAACAGATTTTTCGACCGAAGTTCGTCGATGGTCGACCCCACCTTCTCCAGAAGGTAGGACGCGAGATCGTCGGACGGCTCCCAGCGCGTTCCGAGCCCGTCGCATAAATCCTTGGCGTGCAAGGTGAGTTCCATGACACGCATGTTCAGCAACACCGTCCCCGATCGCGGGCCGGCGCGGTGGTCGACCATCGCATCAAGATCAGCACCGGCGGCAACCGTCCGCAGCATCCGTTCATAACGCCAGAACCCTGCGAGCGCGTCGGTGCCGATGTAGTCATTGCTTCGAGTCGATGCGGTCGCGGCGGCGTCCTCGCCTTGAAGCAGCATCACGTAGCGATGCCCTCCGCCCGCAACGTGATTGACGAGATCGGCAATCCTCCACCCAGCGCATCCGCTGGGCCGGCCAAGATCGCCCGGTGCCACGGCAGAAAGGGCGTCT
Source organism: Mycobacterium sp. pUA109 (assembly GCF_041287095.1). Lineage (NCBI taxonomy): Bacteria > Bacillati > Actinomycetota > Actinomycetes > Mycobacteriales > Mycobacteriaceae > Mycobacterium > Mycobacterium sp. pUA109. The sequence goes on from NZ_JBGGKS010000009.1 coordinate 89,351, forward strand.
GCCCACAACCGCTCGGCGTGATCCAGCGCCGCGTCGATCTGCGTGATCGTCACACCGGGTCACGCTACCGACACGCCGGTAGGACGGGTGCGGGCGAGACGGACTGGGCGCTGCCGTAGCGCTAGACATCGGTCGTGGACGGGGTGACGTCGGCGTCGTTTGCGGCCATGGCGCTCGGCCAGCCGGGATTCGCGTCGTGCACGCCGGGCGGGATCATCCGGCTGCGCGACCACTACCGCGTCGAATTGGCGGCGCGGCACGTGGTGGTTGTCGGGCGGAGCCCGATCCTCGGTAAGCCGATGGCGGCGCTGCTGGTTGGCCGGGACGCGACGGTGACCGTCTGCCCTCGGCGGCGACCCGACCCCGACAGCGGACATGCCGATTAGGCAATATTGCTTAATCGGCAAGTTTCCGGTAGGATGGCCGCATGTGAGCGGGCCGCTGCCGGTCGCCCGCAACTACGGATCACGCTCGATACCGGACGCGATCGGACGACACCGCGGGAGAGACGATGGCGCGAACAGGCGGTGACACTTGGGATTTGGCCTCCAGTGTGGGGGCCACGGCGACGTGGGTGGCCGCCGGGCGGGCGCTGGCCTCCAAACAGCCCGGCCCGCTGATCGACGACCCGTACGCCGACGCTCTCGTAAAAGCGGTCGGCCTGGACTTCTGCAACCGGATTGCCGACGGGACGCTAGAGCCCGACGGCGATCCGCAGCTGGACCAGCGCCTGATCTGTGAGCGAATCGCCGTGCGTACCCGGTTTTTCGATGACGTATTCACCGCGGCCGGCAAAGCCGGTATCCGCCAGGCGGTCATCTTGGCCTCCGGTCTGGATACCCGGGCCTACCGGCTTGATTGGGCCGCCGACACCGTGGTCTTCGAAATCGATCAGCCGCAGGTCATCGAGTTCAAAACCGACATTCTGGCCAGCCTCGGGGCTACACCGACCGCGGAGCGGCGCACGGTGGGCATCGACTTGCGCGGCGACTGGGCACAGGAGCTGCGCGCCAGCGGGTTTGACGAGACCCGGCCGACGGCCTGGATCGCCGAAGGCCTGTTGATGTATTTGCCGCCGGAGGCCCAGGATCAGTTGTTGGACACCGTGACGGCCCTATCGGCGCCGGGCAGCCGAGTGGCGACCGATGACATCGATGCGGCGGCCATGACCGCCGACTGGGCGAAGCAACTCACCGAACGATCCCGCCGGGCCGGCAGCCACATCGATGCCACCGAGTTGTTCTACTCGGGCGAGCGCATCAGCGCCCGCGATCACCTGGCTGCACACGGCTGGCGCGTTTCGGTTCTGTCCATCGCCGAGGCCTACGCCACCAACGGGTTTGCGCCACCGACCGGTGAACTGGCCGCCGCTCCCGGGTATCTCACCGCGACGCTGGACGGCTGAGATGGCCGGGCTGCGAGAACGTAAGAAGACCGATACCCGTCGCGCGCTATCTGACGCCGCGATGCGGCTGTCCGCCGAGCGGGGCTTGGAGAACGTCACCCGGGAAGACATCGCCGCGTTGGCCGGGGTGTCGGCCCGCACGTTCAGCAATTACTTCGCCACCAAATACGACGCGTTGGTGTATCGGCAGACCGAGCGTGTGCACCGCGGCGTCGCGCTGCTGCGTCGGCGTCCCGCGGGGGAAGCGCTGTGGACGTCGATCACCGAGGCGCTAGTTGGGCCCATTGAAGAGGACTTCGCCCAGGAAACCGGCGACAAGCACACGCTGCCGACCCCTGCTGGGCTGGTCGAAATTCGAAAGCTGCTGGCAAACAGCGAGGTTCGCAGTGCTCTGACCCGGGACCTGGAAGGCGGTTTCGCGTCGGCGATCGCCGAGCGCACCGGAACCGATCCGCAACGCGATATGTATCCGCGCTTGGTGGCAGCCGTCATTCGCGCGGTGGTCGAGACCACCATGGACATCTACGCGACCGCGGACCCGCCGGTTGCCTACCCGACGCTGCTGCGCGCAGCGCTCACCGACGTCGGCGCCGGTCTTCCGGCGCCCAACGACAAATCATCGGTCCCCAACTTGGTTGAGGGGTAATCCCGATGCGCATTCTTGTCTCCGGCGGGGGCGTTGCCGGCCTGAGTACCGCGATCGACCTCGGCGCCGACGGTCACGACGTGACGATCGTCGAACGCGCACACCACCTGCGGGTCAACGGTTCTCCCATCGATATCCGTGGTGACGCGCTCGAGGTCGCCGACAAGATGGGTGTGCTAGGGCATATCCGCGACCGTCGGATCGACATGAGCGAACGCGTGCAGTTCGTCGACGAGAGCGGCGCCGTCGTGGCCGAACCAGCGTTCGACGAGATTAACGATTCCCCCGACGACACCGAAATCCCGCGCGAAGACCTCACGAATATCCTGCACAACCACCTCGGGCCGTCGGTGCAGTTGCGGTTCGGCGAATCCGTCGCCGAACTCGGCGACGACGGGGCCGGAGTCGACGTCCGGTTCGTCTCGGGCGCCCGCGACCGCTACGACCTCGTGGTGGGCGCCGACGGGATGCACTCGGCGGTCCGTCGCTTGACGTTCGGTCCCGAACAGCAGTTTCTCCACCATCTCGGCTTCTATGTGGCACTGGCCGGCCTGCCGAATCACCGGCCGGCCGGACGCATCAACCCGATGTACAACTTTCCCGGTCGGATGGCCGGCGTCGCCGCCTACAACGACAAAGCGTTGGCGGTGTTCATGTTCCGGTCGGGTTGGATTGACTACGACTATCACGATCTAGCGGCCCAGAAGCAGCTCCTCGCCGCGGCGTTCGCCGGCCACAAAAAGTGGCGAGTCCCCGAACTGATCGACGCGGCACTCCGGGACCCGGAGTTGTACTTCGACTCGGTCAGCCAGATCCAGATGCCCGTCTGGCACCGCGGTCGTGTCGTGCTGGTCGGGGACGCCGCGCACTGCACCTCCAACCTGACCGGTCGCGGCACCAGCCTGGCCCTGACCGGCGCGTGGCTTCTCGCCCAAGCGCTGCGCGACCACCCCGGCGACATCGCCCAAGCATGTGAGCAATACGACCGCGAGCAGAGGCCGCTCGCGACCAGAATCCAGGCGATGGCGGCACCAGGAGGCGACCGTCTGGTGCCGGCCACCCAAGACCAAATCGATGCCCGCAACCGCGCCTTAACCGAGGCATCCGCGCAGAAACACAACAAGAACTGAACGCTCCTCGTCTCGGCTAGGGTGCGTCGGCGCCCCTTGCTGCCGGCATTGCCCTACCTGGCGAGCCGCTTGGCGACCCGGGCGGCAACCGGGATCCGCTGGGCGAGCAGCACCCCGCCGACCGCAAAATCGCGCGGCCGGTAACGGTGGAACCGCACATTGACCGCGTCCAGGTCGTCCCCGAGATCGAGCAGCCGGGCCAACAGGTTGGTGATCTCGCGGGCGATGACCTGTTGGCGGCGCAGCGACAACCCCCAGTCGCTGAACTCCACGGTGACATCCCGGCCGCCGGTGTCGGCCAGCATCGTCCTGCCCACGGCCAACCCGTCCGGATCGTAGGGGGTGAAATGCACCGTTGTGCGGGCCCGCATGTCGTCGGCGGTCGGGCGGCCGCGGCCCGGCGGCGGGGTCAGCAGCCGCACCACCAGGTCGGTGAGTTCGACGGCTAGGCGGCGTCGGTGCTCGGCATCGATGGGCGGGCTAGTCAGACGCAGATAGGGCATGGCTTCGGTATACCAGCCGTTCCCTGAAATGTGAGTGGGTATGACGAGCCGCTGCACTTGCGGATTCCCCTACGTGACGCACCTGGCCGAAGGCCCGATTGTCACTCAGGCGCGTAGAAGGCGCTGGTGTTGGCCGCGGCGTCGCGGGCTGAGTCGGGACTGACCCCCGCCGCCCGGTGAGCCGCGCCCCAGGCCGCCGAGCTGTGGCGCATAAGAACCGGTGTGGCGGGGTCGTTCATAAACTCGCCGCTGGTTGGGATCTCGGCACCGGTCACGAGCACGGCGAGCACCGCCAGGGGCATGTCCCAGCCGACGCCGACCGCGCCGGGGCCGAACTGCGCCCACTGGTCGTCATCGGGAACGGTATGGCGCAGGACGAGTTCGGTGGCGTCGTCGCCGGCGGGTGTGAGCTCAAGTGTGACGAGGCCGGGTTGCAGGTCGCCGCATTCCCAAGTGACTTGCAACTGGCTCGGTGGCTCGCACGCAAGGATGGCGCCACCCGCGTTTCCCTCGAATTGGAAGCGACCACCGGGTCGCAGGTCGCCGCTCATCGGTAGGAACCAGCGGCACACCCGATCGGGGTCGGTGCAGGCGTCCCAGACCTCGGCGATCGGGGCTCGAAGCCGGCGACGCAGTTCGACGACGTACGCGGCTTGGCCCCGCAGTTCGCCGTCGCCGACCGCGCGGCGGGCCCGCTCGAGTTCTTTGATGAGCTCACGCATCTCAGCTCCTCCTAGGTGGTCGGTCGAGGTGGCGACGGCCGCGTGCCACATCGATGTGCGGGCTCCATTGCCGCTGCCGGCCCGCGGCGCAGCGCCATCCGTGACTGTGCGGTGTCATACGCTCCGTCGCCGAAAAGCGTATGAAACCGCACAGTCGGCGCAAGTTTCATTGGCCGCACAATCGGCGCAGGTTTCATGCCAACGCCCGCTGCACGCCCTCGCGTTGTTCCTCGATGGTGCGCCCGATGTCCTGCAGCAGCAACGGTTTCCGCCGCACCAGCTCCTCCAGGGCGCCGCGGTCGATGTGGGCCACCGTGGTTTCGGTCAGCGCGCGGGCCGTGGTCGTGACCGGCTCGCGGGTCAGCGTGGTTTGGCCCAGGCAATCACCCACGCTCAGGGTGTGCACCGGGATGACCGCGCCGTCGTCGCTGCTGACCGCCAACTGCACCTGCCCGTCCACCAGGCAGGTCAGCTGGTCGGGAACCTCGCCGGGGGACTGCAGGGTTTCGTCGACCCCGTACCGGGTGATCCGGACCTGGGGCCGCAGCTGCTCCTGGTCGTCGGCGGCCAGCCGCAACGCCGGCGCCATGACCCGCAGCGCCGCCTCGATCCGGTCCGCGGTGACGAAGTCGTCGTCGGCCTCGTCCAGGTGCACCCCGGCGCGGCGGGCCGCGTACCACAGCCAGCGCAAAAACGCGGCCCGGGCGGCGCCGTCGTCGGCGGGGGAGCGCAGCGGGATCGTGGTGGTGTAGCCGGTGCCGCCGACCGCCACACTGCGCGGCGCGGCATCGGTGCGGCGGTGCGGCAGCGCGGCGGCCACCCGGGTCAACAACGCACACACTTGGTCCGGCGGGTCACCCACCGCGAACATGGTGTCGACCGAAATCTCGTGGGCCCCTTTGGGACGGCTCAGATTCGTGAACGACGCCGCCGACAGCACCGAGTTCGGCATGATCTGCAGGCCGCTGCCGGTGCGGATGTGGGTGGCGCGCCAGTTGACCTCCACCACCCGGCCGCGCGCCGACGGGGTTTCGATCCAGTCACCGAGCTGGAACGGCTGCTCGAACAACACGAACAGGCCGGAGATGATCTGGCCGACCGAGTTCTGCAGCGTCAGCCCGAGCACGATCGAGGTGATGCCCAGCGCGGTGAACAGCCCGCCGACGTTGGCTCCCCACACCCGGGACAGGATCAACGCCAGCCCGACGGCGATCAGCACGAACCGGGCGACGTCGAGGAAGATCGACGGCATCCGCCGCCGCCAGCTGCCCTCCGGCGCGGCCTGGAACAGGGTGGCGTTAAACCCGGCCAGCACCAGGATCAGCACCGCGAAACCGAACACGGTGGCCACGATGCGCACCGGGGTGGCCTCGGCCGACACCTGGTTGGCCTTGACCAGCAGCGCCAGCAGCGCACCCAGCGGCAGCAGGTAGCTGCGGATCATCCCCACCGGCCGGGCCAGTGCGCTGCCGCGCCGCTCCAGCGCCTGCTGTAGCTCGGTGAACAGCACCACACCCACCGGCAGTCCCACCGCCACCGCCAGGGCCCAGTAAAACCAGGGCGCATCCAGGAAGCTGCTCACGGCTGGCCCTCCGCCAGCCGCCAGATCGTCTGCTCGACACCGTCGACGGTGATGCTGCCGGCCGCGGTGAATTCGTGGCTGTCGCCGACGGCCTCGTACACCCGGGAAGTGACGTAGATGCCGGGTTGCGGGGAGTCGTTTTTGAGGTGGTAGGCGAAGTTGACCGCCGACCCCCACATGTCGTAGGCGAGGTTGGACCGGCCGATTAGCCCGCTGGTCACCGGCCCGGTGTCGATGCCGACCCGCAGGGTCAGCGCGTTGCCGGTTTCGCTGTTGAACCGCTCGACGATGCGCTGCAATTCCGCGGCGAAGTCGACGGCGCGTCGGGCACTGTCCAGCCGCGGCACGCTGAGCCCGCAGCTGGCCAGGTACCAGTTGTGCATGGTTTGCACCGGCTCGACGCCGGTGGTCTCGGCCGCCGCATCGAATTGGCGCACCAGCTTGTTGACCACCGACAGCGACTCGTCGCAGGCCAGTTCGGCCGACAGTTCGTCGAGGTGGTCGGTTTCGGCGGCGATCACGGTGAGGTTCGGGTGCTCGATGGCGATGGATTCTTCACCCTCGCGGTAGCGCTGCACGGCCGGCTCGGGCATCACCGACAACAGCAGCCGATCGTTTTCCCGCCGCTGCTCGTTGATCAGCTCCTGTTTGAGGGTGAGGTTGCGGCCCATGTCGTTGAACGCGACGGTCAGATCGCCCAACTCGTCGCGGGACAGCACCGGCAGGTCAATGTCGTAGTCGCCGGCGCTGATGCGGTGCGCCCCGGCCATGAGCTGCCGGACCGGTCGCACGAAGATCCGGGCCAGCAGCATGGCGGCCACGCACACCAGGAAAATGATCACCGCGGTGGACACCACCAGGGTCTGGGTGAACGCGGCCACCGGCGCGAACGCCTCGCCGGCGTTGATCTTCGCCACGAGGCTCCACCGCAGCCCGGGCAGGTCCACCGGCGCGTAGGCCTGCAGGGTCCGGCGGCCGAGGTAGTCGCGGGTGATCAGGGTGCCGCGCTGGCCCTGGGCCGCCAGCCGCACCGATTCGGAGGCGACGGGTTGCACCAGGGTGGTGCCGTGCTGCCGGATGGCCTTGGCGGCGACGTCCGGCGGTGTCCCGGCGCGCACCACATCGCGTTGATACGCCTCGGGGTCCTGCAGAAACAGCCGGGAATCCGAGCGCATCAGGTTGTCCGGGCCGACCAGAAAGGTCTCCCCGGTGTCGCCCATGCCGGCCGTCTCCCAATCCCTATCGACCGTCATCAGCCGGTTGACCTTGACGATCGGAAACTCCAGCGCCAGCACCCCGACCCGGCGGTCCGGGCCGTCGATGGGCACCGACAGCCACGCGGTGGGTTGACCGGCCGGCTCGTACTCGGCGAAGTCGGTGACCCCGACGTAGTCGACGGCGCGGGCGTTCATCGTCGTCCGGTACGCCTCGGCGAGATTGCTGTCGCGGTAGGGGCCGGCAAAGATATTGGTGCCCAGGTCGACGTTTTTGTAGGCGGAGTAGACGACGTTGCCGCGGGTGTCCAGCAGCAGCGCATCCTCGAATTTGGAGCGGCTGACGATGGTCCGGAAAAAGTCATTGTAGCGGGCGTTGGCGGCGGTCCAGGCGCTGCCGTCGCCGGCGTCGTCGACCTTGAGCGCCGCCGCGCGGTCGGTGAACGGGACGGTGTAGTGCGCTTGCAGATATTTCTGCGCATTGGTGTTGGGCAGCAGCGAGTTGATCTGCACCTGGGTGCCGGTTTCTGCTTCCTCGCGTTTGCCGACCTGGTTTTGGTAGAAACTGCGCAGCGCCTGGTCCCGGGCCGGGTCGATCGGCGCGTCGCCCAGCTGATCGAGCCCCGCGGCAAACGCCCCGATCGCGTTCGCGCAGGTGGTGTCGTGGGTGTAGATGATCAAGGTGTCCTTGAGGTCCTTGAACTGCGCCTGCAGCTGACGCGCCTGAGCGCTGCGGATCTGGGTCAACCGATCCAGCGCGGCCGCCTCCAACGACTGGCGCCCGGATCGGAAACCGATGACGCCGACCACGGCGGCGGATAACACACTGGTCGCCAGCAGCATCAACAGCAGCTTGGACTGGATGCTGAGGCCGCGCCGGCGCTGACGTCGGCGTCGCAGCTTGCGGGCGAGGCTGGTCTCGGGTGCGTCGCGGCCTGCGGATGTCGCTGAAGCGGTCATCTCGATCGAGCCTAGTGCCAACTGGATGGGTTTCCCCGCTTTACCGGGGAATCGGGGTGGTGGTCGCGGCCGGGTGCGGGACGCCGGCTTAGGCCGGGCGCAGGATCCGCCAGCCGTGCGGTTCGACGGTCAGCTCGGTGACCACCTGCTGCGGCGGCGCGGCGGTGCCGGCCAGGACCTCCGCCTGCGCGGTGCCGAGGTCCGCCAGCGTCACCTGCAGCGGGGCGTCGTCGACGTTGAGCGCCACGATCAGCGCGTCGTCGCCGTGGCGGCTCTGGTAGATGTAGTGCCGGTTCTCCAGCCGCAGCGCCGTGGTGGACGCGTCGTACAACCACGGGTGCCGGCGCCGCAGCCCGATCAGGTACTGGTGCAAGGCCCGGATCTCGGCGTCACGGTCGTCCAACTGGGCTGGGGGAGTGCCGAACTCGGGGCGCACCGCGTCGTCGCCGCCGGCCCGCTCCTCTTTGACGCCGCGATAGCCGAACTCGTCGCCGGCGTACAGGCTGGGAATGCCGCCGATGGTCATCAGGATCACCAGGGCCTGCGCCAGGTGGTCGGGGTGCTCGAGCCGGCTGGCGATCCGGGTGACGTCGTGGTTGCCGATGAAGGTCAGCGGGGCGAAGCTGGCTAAAAAGGTGTTGTGCCGCTGCATCGCCCAGTCCAGCTCGAAGAAGTTGGCGTCGTTGAGGCTGCTCCAGATCGCCTTCCACAGCTCGTACTGGGTGGCCGAGTCGAAGCCGGCATCCCGCACCGCCGCGGCGTAGTCGCCGTGGATCAGTTCGCCGACGAACCACGCGTCCGGGTACCGGCCGCGGACCCTGGGTAGCACCGCGGCCCAGAACGGTTGCGGCACCGCGTAGGCCGCGTCCAGCCGCCAGCCGTCGGCGCCGCGGCCCAGCCAATGGGTCATCACGTCGACGGTGTAGTCCACGACTTCCGGGTTGTCGTGGTTGAGGGTGATCAGCTCGGCGTGGCCCTCGAAGGTGTGGAAGCCGCCGCGGTCTCGGCGAAACCAGCGGGCCGCCGTGTCGCTGTGCGGTGCCTGCTGATAGCGGGGGAAGTCGACGCCGACGTGGTTGAACACCCCGTCCAGCAGCACCCGCAGGCCGCGCCGATGGGCCTGCTCGATGAGGTGGTCGAAGTCGGCGTCGTCGCCCAGGCGCGCATCGATGCGGTAGTGGTCGGTGGTGTCGTAGCCGTGGGTGCGCGCGGCGAACACCGGTCCGAGTGCGACGCCCGAGGCGCCCAGTTCGACGGCGTGGTCGAACCAGTCGGCGACGCGGCGCAGCCGGTGTTCGTCCGGCCGCGGTGGCGTTGCCGCGGGGAACGCGCCGACGAAGCCCAGCGGGTAGACCTGCCACCAGATGGCGTGTCGGGTCCAGGCGGGCGGCGTCACGGCTGGTACGCGGCCTGGTACAGGGCTTTGATCTCGTCTTCGAACTGCGGTGCGGGACCGTCGACGACCGCTTTGGGGGCCACCGTGGTGATCGGCAGCGGCGCCACCGGGGGCCGCGGTGCCCGCCACTCGGCCAGCCACTGGTTGAGCTGCGCGGCCGACGTCGCGTACACGATGCGACCCAGACCGACCCAGGCGTGCGCGGCCGCGCACATCGGGCAGTGCTCGCAGGAGGTGTAGACGGTGGCGCGGATGCGGCGCACCGGCGCCAGGTTCGCCGCCGCCCAGCGGGCGATGGCGAATTCGGGATGTTGGGTGGGGTCCCCGTCACCGGAGCGGTTGTAGTCCTCGTAGAGGATGGCGCCGTCGGCGCCGACCAACGTCGAGCCGAACGGTGCGTGCCCGTCGTCGAGCGCGGTGCGGGCCAGCTCGACGCAGCGGCTCAGGCGTTCCAGGTCGGTGTCGCTCACTGCCACGAATCCGCAGTCTACGGCCCGGCAGCACCCCGCCATCGCGCGAAAGTGCGTGCAGGTAGCAAAACTGCGAGTGGACACCTGCGTAAGCGCACTTTCGCGGGCGATCGGCGGCCCCGAAAAGCAGGGAAGGGGTGTGTCAGTGACTGACACACCCCTTCCCGCCCGAAGCGAGGATTAGCCGACGACGTCGGCCAGGGTATCGGCGGTGGTGAGCGCCTGCGCCACGCCGGCGACGATGGAGGCAGCCTTCAGCGCCTCGAGGATCGTCTCCCGGTCGACGCTGGCCTCGCGCAGCGTGTGCTCATGAGCGGCCACGCAATGCCCACACCCGTTGATCGACGACACCGCGAACGACCACAGCTCGAAGTTCGCCTTGTCCACCCCGGGGTTGCCGATGATGTTCATCCGCAACCCGGGCCGCAGGTCGTCGTAGGCCCCGTCGAGAAACCCCCGACCACGGTAGAACACGTTGTTCATCCCCATGATCGAGGCGGCGCCCAGGGCCGCCTGATAGGCCTCGGCAGACAGCGTGTCGGCAGCCTCGGCGCCGATCTCGGCCAGCACCTTGGTGTTTCGCGTCGCCGCCGCACTGGCCAACAGGGTGCCCCAGAGCTGTTCCTCGTTCAACGCCGTGGTTCGGGTGATCGAACCCAGGTTGAGTTTGAGGTCCTTGGCGTATTCGGGCAGTGCCTCTTTGAGGTTGTCGACACTCATCTCGGCCTCCTTAGGCGGATGCTTTGAGCAGTTCCCCGGCGTCGAGTGTCGGGTCGCCCTTCTTCCAGTTGCACGCGCACAGCTCGTCGGACTGCAGTGCGTCGAGCACCCGCAGCACCTCGTCGACGTTGCGGCCCACCGAGCCGGCGGTCACCGACACGAACTGGATCTCGTTGTTGGGGTCGACGATGAAGGTCGCGCGGTCGGCGACGCCGTCGGCGTTGAGCACGCCGGCCGCCTCGGCCAGCTCCCGCTTGAGGTCCGACAGCATCGGGAACGGCAGCTTCTTGAGGTCCTCGTGCTGGGCCCGCCACTGGAAGTGCACGAACTCGTTGTCGATGGAGGCGCCCAGCACCTGCGCGTCGCGGTCGGCGAACTCGTCGTTCAGCTTGCCGAACGCGGCGATCTCGGTCGGGCACACAAACGTGAAGTCCTTGGGCCAGAAGAAGATCACCCGCCACTTGCCGGGGTGGTCGTCGCTGGAGATCGTGGTGAAGTAGTCCTCGGGCTGCTTCGCGTCAACCTTCGACAGGTCGCCCGCGATCAGCGCGGTGAGCCGGTAGGCGGGGAACTGATCACCGATGGTCAGCAGTGCCATGTCACTCCTTTGTCGTCGAAATCTCTGCGCGCTTCTCGCGCGCACCTCCCATATTGCCCGAACCTCACTCTAAATAAAACGTGATATTTTGCACTATACTAATCGGCATGACCGATAAGAGTTATCAGCCCACGATCGCCGGGCTGCGGGCATTTGTGGCGGTCGCCGAAAAACATCACTTCAGCAGTGCCGCAGCCGCTCTGGGTGTCAGCCAGTCGACGCTGTCGCAGGCGTTGTCGGCGCTGGAAACCGGTCTGGGTGTCCAGTTGGTGGAGCGGTCAACGCGGCGTGTCTTCTTGACAACGGAGGGTAGGCAGCTGCTGCCGCGGGCGCAAGCCGTGATCGAGGCGGTGGCCGCGTTCGCCGCGGCCGCCGCGGGCTCCGCCGACCCGTTGCAGGGCACCATGCGGTTGGGCCTGATCCCCACGGTGGCGCCCTACGTGCTGCCCACCGTGCTGGCGGGGTTGGCCGAACGGCTGCCCGGGCTGACGCTGCGGGTGGTGGAGGATCAGACCGAGCGGCTGCTGACCGCGCTGCGCGAGGCCGCGGTGGATGCGGCGCTGATCGCGCTGCCGGCCGACACCACCGGGATCACCGAGATCGGCATCTACGACGAGGATTTCGTGCTGGCACTGCCGCCGGGCCACCCGCTGACCGGGAAACAACGGGTGCCGCCGACCGCGCTGGCGCAGCTGCCGCTGCTGCTGCTCGACGAAGGGCACTGCCTGCGCGACCAGGCGCTCGACGTGTGCCGGATGGCCGGGGTGCGCGCCGAGCTGGCCAACACCCGGGCCGCCTCGCTGGCCACCGCCGTGCAATGCGTGACCGGCGGGCTCGGGGTCACCCTGATCCCGCAGACCGCGGTGCCGGTCGAAGCCGAGCGCAGCCGGCTGGGCCTGGCGCAGTTCGCCAGCCCCCGGCCGGGCCGCCGGATCGGGCTGGTGTTTCGGTCCTCCAGCGGCCGCGACGAGCCGTATGCACGGTTGGCGACGATCATCGGCGAATTGATCAGCGCCGAGCAGCAGGTGCGTCTGGTGCGGTAGCGCCCCACGTCACGTGCATCGGGGAGTAGCGCCGCCTCCGCGATCACCTGCTGGGTGCAGCTCCCAGCGACGGGAGTCATCCAGCTCCAGTGGAAGTGTCGGCTGCCGGATGCATCGCGACCTGGAATATGACGCGGAGGATATCGGCGCGGATCCAGCGTTGGCTCAGCGAGACCGGCCGGTGATCATCGGCATCGACGTTGAGGCTCTCGATGTACCAGCCAAGGCTGGCTTCCGGTGCGTTGAGTTGGGCAGCGACGTCACTGTCGAACTGTTCAGCGCTCGCATGCACCCAAGACCGGCGTGGCGTGACACCCGCGTTCAGCAGCACGTCGTGCAGTGAATCGTTGACGCGCATTGCCACGGCCAGGTCGGGCACCAGCGCGGTGGGCACCCACTCGACGCCCCAGGCGGAGGGGATTTCGTTGACGTAGGACAACCGGACCAGGCGATGGCACCGCTCCGCCGCGGCGAGCGCGAGCTTGTCCCGCAGCTCGACGGGCGGGTGCTCATGCGTGCAGGACAGCACGGCGCTGCGCGGTACCGCCCCGGACGCGCGGACCGTTGCGCTCCACGATGGTGCATGATCGGCGGCGATCGGATAGTCGATACGGTGGCTGACGAAACTCCCCACACCGCGGACGCGGCGAATGACGTTTAGTGCGGTGAGCCGCTGTAAGGCCGCCCGCGCCGTCGACCTGGCCACGCCGAACCGCTGGGCGACCTCGTGCTCGCTGGGCGCCCGGTGGCCGTCCGGTAATACCCGAATCTCGCCGTGCAGAACGCGGGCGATCTCCTGGTACTTCGACACGTACACGATCAGTGACACTAGACCTGTCCATGGATGGTGTGCGGACCCGCGTTGCAGCGCGGGGGTTGTCCGGACAACCCCGCCGAGAGCTGCTGTGACTGTTCACCTTCCGTTTCATCGCCGATTCACACCGCGACACCGTGTCGTCAGACCGTAGTCCAGCCGCCCGGACCGGGCGTGGCATCGGAACGCGGAAGACGGGCGGACATGACATGATCCGGTTGATTTGCCTTGATATGGCTGGGACGACGGTGCAGGACGCGGGTGCTGTGGAGCGGGCATTCGATACCGCTTTGGGGGCTGCGGGATTGACTCCGGAATCCGGGGCGTACCAGGTCGCGCGGGATTATGCCCGCACCACGATGGGGCGGTCGAAGATCGAGGTGTTCCGGGCGATCTTCGACGGCGACGAGGCGCGCGCCGACGCGGCGAACCTCGCCTTCGAAGCGGCGTTCATCGATGCGGCCGACACCGAAGGTCTGCGGGCAATCCCACATGCGGCCGACACCATCGAGAAGTTTCGCGGCGCGGGCTGCGAGGTTGTACTGACGACCGGCTTTTCGCCTCGAATCCGCGATCACATCATCGACACGCTGGGGTGGACCGATCTGGTTACCTTGGCGCTGTCGCCAGTCGACGCGGGACGAGGCCGCCCGTACCCCGACATGCTGCTGACCGCGTTGATCCGCACCCGCACAGAATCGGTGCATCAGATCGCGGTCGCCGGCGACACCACCAGCGACCTGTGGGCCGGGACCCGCGCTGGGGCAGCCATCGTTGCCGGGGTCCGGACCGGGGCCCACGGCGATGCCGACTTTGCGGACGTCCCGCACACCCATGTGATCGACGGTGTCGCCGACTTAATCGCAGTGGTCGACGAGCACGACCTTGCGGCCCACCGATGACCACCGCCCACCGCGCCGGCGTGCGCCGCAACCTTGACGAAGCCCCGCTGAGCCGGTTTCACCTCAAAGCGGCGGTCACGGCCGGAATGGGCTTTTTCACCGACTCCTATGACCTGAACGTCATCGGCACGGTCATCCTGCTCGTCAAACCGCAGTTCCTCCTATCCCCGGGGCAGGTCGCCGCATTGACCAGCTCCACCCTGCTCGCGGTGGCCGTGGGCGCTTTTGTGTTCGGTTGGCTGGGGGATCTGCTTGGGCGCCGTCGAGTCTATGGGCTGGAAGCGGTCCTGATGATCGTCGGCGCGGTCGCCTCGGCGCCGGCGCCGAACTTCATCGGGCTGATCATTGCGCGGACCGTCCTCGGCTTTGGCATCGGCGGCGACTACCCGGCATCCGGGGTGATCACGGCCGAGTACGCGAACCGAAAGGACCGCGGCCGCCTGGTCGGGCTGACGTTCCTGTTCTACGTGTTCGGGCAGGTCGCCGCCTACGTCGTCGCGCTGGCAATCTTGGCGGCGGGTGTCTCACCCACCCTGGCGTGGCGGTTGCTCCTGGGTCTGGGTGCGGTCCCTTCGTTACTGGTGTTGTGGCGGCGCCGCCACATGCCCGAATCACCACGCTGGACGCTGGAAGTCGTTGGCGACGCCGACCAAGCTGCCGATGACCTCAGCGCGTTTACCGGGCGGACGATTAACGCTGTCGTGGGCGACCGTCGATCCGGGCGACTTCGATTCTCGACGGCCCTGCGGTCCAAACGGTTGCACCTCACGCTGCTGGGCACGGCGGGCAGCTGGTTCTTCTTCAATGTGGCGGTATACGGGAACTCGGTGAGCCAACCACTGCTGCTGAACAGCATCGCCCCCCCACACCCGCGTTCTGGCCAACATCGCCATCAACGCCGGCCTGGTGGTGTGTTTCAGCCTGGTCGCGGCCCTGGTCGGCCTTGCGCTGCTGGACCGTGTCGGCCGGAAGCCGATGCAGTTAGCCGGATTTGGGTTGTCCGCGCTGTCCATGGTGCTGATCTCGGCGATACCTGGCCTGACGGCCGCGGTGGCCCCGTTCGCGCTGGTCTTCGGTCTCTCGCTGTTCGGGATCGCATTTGGTCCCAATTACACGACGATGCTGCTGGCGGCCGAGTCGTATCCGACGTCGATTCGCAGCACCGCGCACGGCATTTCTGCTGCTTTTGGCAAGATCGGCGCGTTCCTCGGCGCGTTGATCAGTCCGGTCGTCCTCGCGCATTTCGGTTTGCGGCCCACCACGCTGATCGCGGGCGGATGCTTCCTGTTGGGGATCGCGACCACCTTGGCGTTGGTCGAACCCAATGGCGTGGCGTTGGACTGCGTCGGCATCGACGAGGGTAACGGGGACGCGACGATGGCGCCCGCCGAGGCGACGTACGCATGACCAGCCTGGACGAGCACTTCAGCGTGCGCTACGCCCGTTGGGATGGTGTCGGCCGACCCTTCACGGTGGTGACAACTAGCGTGGCGGCCGACCCCGGTCCGGGCCGGGTCTTGGTGGAAATCGACCTCGCCACGATTTGCGGGAGCGATCTGCACACCGTTTCTGGGCGGCGCGCCGCTCCACAGCCCGGCATCCTCGGACATGAGCAGGTCGGGCGGGTGGTCGCGGTCGGATCGGCGTTGCCGCACACCCGCGGTAACGGGTCGGCGGTGTCGGTGGGGGATCGGGTGGTGTGGTCGGTCACCGCCTCGTGCGGCCAGTGCCGGAACTGTGCACGCGGCCTGGGACAGAAGTGCCTGCAGCTGCACAAGTATGGTCACGAGCGTCTCGCCGACAGTTGGCCGCTCAGTGGTGGTTTCGCCTCACATTGTCTGCTGCTTCCGGGGACAACGATCGTCGTAGTCCCGGCGTCTGTTCCCGATGCGGTGGCCGCGCCGGCCTCGTGTGCGACGGCGACGGTCGCTGCGGCGCTCGACGCGGCGTCGGCCCGCGGCCTTGACCGGTCTCGGGTGTTGATCACCGGCGCCGGTCTGCTGGGCGTCACCGCCGCCGCAATGGCCAAGCAGGCCGGCGCCAGCGTCGTGGTGAGCGACCCCGACCCTGCCCGCCGGGCCTGGGCAACGCGGTTCGGCGCCGACGACGTCATCGGCACCACTCGGCAGCCGACCGGATTCGACGTCGCGATCGAACTATCCGGCGCGGCCGACGCCGTGGAAACCTGCCTGGCCAGTCTTGATGTCGGCGGATATGCGGTGCTTGCCGGGTCGGTCGCGACGACCCGGCCGGCGGCCGTCGATCCCGAGCATGTGGTCCGCAATCTGATTACCGTGACGGGCGTGCACAACTACGGGCCGTCGCATCTGCAGGCCGCGGTTGACTTCCTGGCCGCCCACCACGACCGCTACCCGTTCCGGGAACTCGTCGGTCACGCCTACGGCCTGGACCGCATCGGCGAGGCGCTGCATGCCGCGGCGGGATCAAACCTGCTGCGACAAGCGATCACTCCGGCGACGTGATCAGCCTGCGCGCAGCTCGGATCCTCACCGGTGGTAACGACGACACCGGCTGGGCCGCGGGGCCGCGCTGGCTGACGTTCGACGGCGATCGGATCGTTGACGTGGCCCACACTCCACCGCGCGGGGCTGCGCGCAAGGATCTCGGGCACCTGCAGCTATGGCCGGGCATCACCGACCTGCACGCAGATTCCCTATCGCACTTCCAATCTCCGAGACCTGCAGTCCGCATTCCGATGGTGAGCGCGCTGTACGACTTCGCGGTCGACGCCGCGACACACGGGATCACCCATCCATGCCTGTGTGTGGCCGTCGGCGAGGGCCCCGATCCCCAGCAAAGCTTTGAACGCGCCCGCACCGTCATCGACACCGTCGAATCGATTGCCGGGGCCCTTCCCATTCCCGTCAGCATTCATCTTCGCGTGGATGTCAGTGCCCCCCAATCCGTTGACCTGACCGCGGAGCTGTTGCGCGGCCACGCCGAGCGGATCCGACTTGTGTCCGCGATGGATCACACGCCTGGCCAAGGTCAGTATCGGGATGAAGCCTCATGGCGTTCAGCGATGGGTGCTCGGCTGAACCTCACCGACGCCGCACTCGACCGATGGCTGAGCCAGCTCCATGCCAACGCATCGGGAAACGTTGACCGGCGCCGGCGCATCGGCCAGCTGGCGAACGGGTCCGGCGCCGTATTCGCCACCCATGACCCGGACAGCGATGACGCGGTGGTGACAGCCAAACAGGACGGTGCTCAGATCTGCGAGTTCCCGTTGACTGCCGAGGCCGCGTCGGCGGCGGGCCGGCTCGGCATGGCCGTGGCCGTGGGTGCGCCCAACGCCTGGCGCGGCGCCTCTCATCTCCAGAACCTCTCCGCGCGCACAGCGATCGCCGCGGGAAGGGTGGACGTGCTGACCTCCGACTACCACAGCGGGGCCATGGTCCGCGCCGCCGTTGCCCTCGATGACGCCGGCGTCTGCGCGCTGGACCAGGCAGTCGCCATGATGACCGCACACCCAGCGTGCCTCATCGGCACGAACGATGATCCGCACCTTGGCACCCTGCACGCTGGCGCCGTCGCCAACCTCATCGCCGTCGACACCGCGCCGATCATCGGGGTGGCCGCGGTCTGGTCACGTGGCCGGCAAATCACCGGCCATCGGCTCGGACACTGAGCGAGCGTCGGCGCCAGCCGGTCACGTCATTCGGTTCCGGGGCATGCG
Source organism: Mycobacterium sp. pUA109 (assembly GCF_041287095.1). Lineage (NCBI taxonomy): Bacteria > Bacillati > Actinomycetota > Actinomycetes > Mycobacteriales > Mycobacteriaceae > Mycobacterium > Mycobacterium sp. pUA109. The sequence continues at coordinate 107,156 of NZ_JBGGKS010000009.1, forward strand.
CCGTCAGCCGGTTAAGCTGCAACGATGAGCCTGGGGCGACGCGAGTTCCTCAAGTTCAGTGGTGCGGTGCTGGGCGGGGCCGCGCTCACCGCGACCGCGGCGTGCACCCGCACTCCGCCGGCCGGCAAGGCCGACTACACGTTGCGGATCGGTGCCGGGCTGGTGGAGCTCACCCCGGATCGGGTGGTGTCGACCACCCTGTACAACGGCCAATTCCCCGGCCCGCTGCTGCGGTTCACCGAGGGCAAGCCCGCGACGGTCGACGTCTACAACGACACGGACAGTCCCGAGCAGCTGCACTGGCACGGCCAGACGCTGCCCGTGGACGTGGACGGCTCGGCCGAGGAGGGCACCCCGTTCATTCCCCCGCATGGCATGCGGCGGCTGCGGTTCCATCCCGGCCCGCCCGGCTTGCGGTTCTACCACACCCACCTGGTCGCCGGCGCCGACCTGAGCCTGGGCGCCTACTCCGGGCAGGCCGGGCCGGTCTATGTCGAACCCACGCAGAACCCGGGCGGCTACGACCGCGAGGTCTTTGTGACCCTCAAGGAATTTGAACCCACCCTCAACCGCTCCGGCGACATGGGCACCGACTACCTGGCCGGTCCCCAGGATCCGCGGCTCCGTGACATCGGCGAGGCCGCGATGGCGCAGGTGACGGCGCGTGGACTGCCGCTGGGCTTCGACCTCGAATACGGCGTCTGCACCATCAACGGGCGCCCCCTCGGGCATGGCGATCCCATCCGCGTCAAATCCGGTGACCGGGTGCTGTTGCACGTGCTCAACGCCAGCGCCACCGAAACCCGCAGCCTGGCGCTGCCCGGACACGCCTTCACCGTCGTCGCCCTCGACGGCAACCCGGTGCCCACCCCCGCGCCGGTTCCGGTGCTGTGGCTGGGCGCCGCCGAACGCGTCTCGGCCCTGGTCGAGATGACCACCCCCGGGGTGTGGGTGCTCGGCGACCTGGACGACGACGATCGCGGCCGCGGCGCGGGCATCGTCGTCGCATACGCCGGGCAGACCGGGGCGCCGCAATGGACCCCGCCGCCGCCGTTCCGCTGGGATTACCGGTTGTTCGCCCGGCCCGGTGTCAACCCGCCGGCCGCCGATCAGGTGATCGACCTGCTCTTTGAGCGGCAGAACGCCGCCGACAACGGCTTCGACGTGTGGACGATCAACGGGCAGCGCTTCACCATGCCGGCCGGCCAGCCGCGATTCACCGTCGAACGTGGCGGGCGCTATCGGCTGCGCCTGCGCAACGCCAGCGACAGTAACCACCCGATCCACCTGCACCGGAACACCTTCGAGATCACTCACATCGCCGGCACGCCGACCGCCGGGGTGCGCAAGGACGTCGTCATGCTCGGCGCCTACCAAACCGCGGACATCGACTTCACCGCCGAGGAGCCCGGGCTGTCGCTGTTCCACTGCCACAAGCAGTCCCACATGGACTTCGGGTTCATGGCGCTGATCGACTGCGGCTAATCCCGATCAGATGAGGTCGGCGATCAGCGGACCGAGATGGTAGGTCACGGCGACGGCGATGGCGCCGAAAGCCAATTGCCGCAAGGCGGCCCACCACATCGGTTTGCCGGTGAACCGGGCGGCCAGCGCGCCGGCGACCAGCTGGCCGACGCCCGCGCACACCAGCCCCATCCAGAGCAGGTCGAAACCGAGCACCCAGGGCAGCAACGGGATCAGGGCGCCGACGGCGAACGTTGCGAACGACGAGATCGCGGCCAGCCACGCCGAGGCCTTCTCCCGGGGGTCGACCCCGATCTCGAGTGCCATGTGGAAGTTGACCGCGCGGTCCTCGTTGCGGTGGATCTCCTCGCTGGCACGCTGCGCGGTGTGCTCGGTCATGCCCAGCCCGACCAGCATGTCGACCAGTTCGGCCCGCTCGGCGTCGGGGTGCGCCCGGAAGGCGCGGTGCTCGACGGCCACCTCGGCGTCGATTTGCTCGTTGGCGGTGGTCACCGACGCGTACTCGCCGAGCGCCATCGAGAACGCCCCGGCCAGCAGGCCGGCGACACCGCTGACCTCGACGGCGTCGGCGCTGGCGGTGGCGGCCACCGCGGCGATCAGCGCGGTGTTGCTCACCAACCCGTCCATGGCGCCGAAGGTCGCCGCCCGCAGCCAGCCGCCGCTGACGTCGGCGTGCACGTGATCGAAGTCGTGCGGGAGTCGACCCGGTGGTGGCGGATTGGTACCTGGCTCGGACATGGCGATATTTAAGCGCATCCGTGTGGTCTAGGCTGCAGCCCGTGACGCTGCAGATCGACGACGACAACCGGGTCCGCACCCTGACCCTGAACCGGCCCGAGGCGCTCAACGCCTTCAACGAGGCGCTGTATGACGCCACCGCCGAGGCGCTGCTGGCCGCCGCCGACGATCCCGAGGTCGCCGTCGTGCTGCTCACCGGGGCCGGGCGGGCGTTCAGCGCCGGCACCGACCTGGCCGAAATGCAGGCCATGGTCACCGATCCGAATTTCACCCCGGGAAAGCACGGATTTCGGGGCCTGATGGAGGTGCTGAGCGGGTTCCCCAAGCCGCTGATCTGTGCGATCAACGGCGTCGGTGTCGGGATCGGCGCCACCATCCTCGGCTATGCCGACCTGGCGTTCATGTCGTCGACCGCGCGGCTCAAATGCCCGTTCACCAGCCTGGGGGTAGCCCCCGAAGCCGCCTCGTCCTACCTGCTTCCGCAACTGGTGGGACGGCAGAACGCGGCCTGGCTGTTGATGTCCTCGGAATGGGTGGACGCCGCCGAAGCGCTGCGGATGGGGCTGGTCTGGAAGGTCTGCGAACCCGAGGAGCTGCTGGCCGACGCGCGCCGGCACGCCGAGATCCTGGCCTCCCGGCCCATTTCCAGCCTGATGGCGGTCAAGCACACCATGGTGGAGCCGACCCGCCCGGAGATCGCCGCCGCCAGCGCGCGGGAAAACGCCCACTTCGCCGAGCTATTGGGCACCCAGGCCAACGCCGCGGCGCTGGCCGATTTCACCGGCCGGGATAGCTGAACTGCGCGACGCTGCGTTCGTCGTCCACCGAAACGCAGTCGTTATCCAGGCAATTCGGTGCCGTTTTCGACTCGGCGGCGATGATCGCGCGCAGGGTGCGTCGGCACCGCCCGCAGTCGGCGCCGGCGCCGCATTCGGCGGCGATCTGCTTGGACGTGCATGCCCCGCGGGCCACGGCGTCGCAGATGGTTTGGCTGGTGGCTCCCACGCACAGACACACGTACATCAGCGGGCCACTTCCGTGCTCATGACATGGGCCAGCTTGCCGACGAATAGGCTCGGGTAGGCGCCGATCCCCGCTCCGGACATCCACTCCGCGGCCGCGTCGGGATGATCAATCCAGCGCTGAGCGCTGGCCAGGCTGTCAATCTCCAACAGCGTCATCACTTCCTGCCCGTCGTCGAAGGCCCGATACAGCCAGACTTTGCGTACCCCGGCGTCGCGGAACCGATCCAGTCCGCCGTGCACTTTGACCATGAGCTCGGCAACGTCGTCGACGGCCGAGACCGCGCCGACGATCACCCCGGCCGGGATGGTGTCGGGCGCCGATGTGGTCAGGTCGATTTTTTCCAGCACCTCACCGGCGAATATCGCGGGCAGGTCGGTGACCCCAACAAGGTCAAACCATTCAAATACCGCGGGGGAGCGCAGCAATTCTTGCACCGATTCGCGATGGCGAATGCCCATTGTGACCAGGACTCGACCCGGTTCCCAGATCGAGTTGTACATCACCACATGGTGAGCGCCCAGTGCGACCAGGGGCGAACGGCCCTCTTTGATCAATGACCACATGCGGTTGACGTCATTAATGCGGTAATCCGCCGCCAGCACCAGCGAATGCAATTCGTGGCCGTTTTCCGCGCCCCCGCAAGCGGGTGCGCCAGCACCGTTCGGGGATCGCACAAGCCTCATGTTAGCCGAGTCTAACCTAACTCGTGTTAGTGGAGTCTAACCTAACACTGACACGCCTGTGAGCAGCGGAGATGCCCACGCGCGCCCCGCGGCGGGCCGGCGCGGCACCCGGTGGCGGCGGCCCGCGGCGCGTCGTCGCCAAACGGCCTGCCGACCGTCGCCACCTGCACTAGATTGAAAACGCCACGACCGGCGGCGCACAGCCCAGCCCGCTTGTCACGGTGCCACGTGCGACAGCCTCAATAAGGAGAGATCATGCAAGGTGATCCTGATGTTCTGCGCCTGCTCAATGAACAATTAACCAGCGAACTTACCGCCATCAACCAATACTTTTTGCATTCCAAGATGCAAGACAATTGGGGTTTCACCGAACTGGCGAGTCATACCCGCGACGAGTCATTTGAGGAAATGCGGCACGCCGAAGACGTCACCGACCGGATTCTGCTGCTCGATGGGTTGCCCAACTATCAGCGCATCGGATCGCTCCGCATCGGCCAGACCCTGCGGGAGCAGTTCGAGAGCGACCTGGCCCTGGAACTCGAGGTGGTCGATCGCCTCAAACCCGGCATCGTCATGTGCCGGGAAAAACAAGACGCCACCAGCGCGAACCTGTTGGAGAAGATCCTCGCCGACGAGGAAGACCACATCGACTACCTGCAGACCCAGTTGGAGCTGATGGACAAGTTGGGCGAGGCGCTCTACGCCGCGCAATGCGTCGCCCGGCCCCCGACGTGAGGTTAGGCGCGCGCCGCAGCGGATTCCTCGTCGACGCCCGTTAGCATCGAGGGCCGACGAGGAAGGACGGTATGACCGGGTCGACGGCGCGCACCGCTGCCGCGGGAGCTCCCGAACCCGGCCACGCGCCGCTGAGCCCGCAGCGACGCAACCTCATCTTCACCGCGATCGTGCTCGGCATGCTGCTGGCGGCGCTGGACCAAACCATCGTCGCGACCGCGTTGCCGACCATCGTCGCCGACCTGGGTGACGCGGGACATCAGTCGTGGGTGGTGACCAGCTACCTGTTGGCGTCCACGATCGTGACCGTGCTGGTCGGCAAGCTCGGGGACCTGTTCGGCCGCAAAACGGTGTTCCAGACCGCGGTGGTCTGCTTTGTGATCGGTTCGGTGCTGTGCGGGCTGTCGCAGTCGATGCTGATGCTGGTCGCGGCGCGGGCGCTGCAAGGCATCGGCGGCGGCGGGATCACCGTGACGGCCACCGCGTTGATCGGTGAGGTCATTCCGCTGCGGGAACGCGGCCGCTACCAGGGCATGCTCGGCGCGGTATTCGGCGTGAGCTCGGTGGTCGGGCCGCTGCTGGGCGGCTACTTCACCGACTACCTGACCTGGCGGTGGGCGTTTTGGGTCAACGTGCCGATCTCGGCGGTCGTCATCGTGGTGTCCGGGGCGGCCATCCCGGCGCTGGCCCAGCGCGCGAAACCGGTGATCGACTCTCTGGGCATCGCGCTGGTGGGGGTGGGCGCCGCCGGCCTGACCCTGGCCACCAGTTGGGGCGGCACCCGCTATCCGTGGGGGTCGGCGACGATCGTCGGGCTGTTCGTCGGTTCCGCGGTGGCGCTGGGCGCGTTCGTCTGGGTGGAAAGCCGCGCGGCCGCACCGATTTTGCCCACCCGACTGTTCGCCAGCCCGGTGTTCACCGTGTGCTGCGTGTTGGCGTTTGTGGTCGGGTTCGCGATGCTGGGGGCGTTGACGTTCCTGCCCACCTACATGCAATACGTCAACGGTGTGTCGGCCACCACCTCGGGTCTGCGCACGCTGCCGATGGTGGTCGGCATGCTGATCACCTCGACGGGCAGCGGAACCGTGGTCGGCCGCACCGGCCGGTACAAGATCTTCCCGGTGGCCGGGACGGCCCTGATGGCGCTGGCCTTTGTGCTGATGTCGCGGATGGACGCCGCCACCTCGGCGCTGGTGCAATCGGTGTATCTGCTGGTGCTGGGCGCCGGCATCGGCTTGTCCATGCAGGTGCTGGTGCTGATCGTGCAAAACACGTCGAGTTTCGAGGATTTGGGGGTGGCGACCTCCGGCGTGACCTTCTTTCGCACCATCGGCAGCTCGTTCGGCGCCGCGATCTTCGGGTCACTGTTTTTGAACTTCCTCGATTCCCGGATGGGCGCGGCGCTGCGGGCCAGCGGCGCCCCCGCCGAGGCGGCCAGTTCCCCGGCGGCCCTGCACCGGCTGCCCGGCGAGCAGGCCGCGCCGATCGTGGCGGCCTACGCCGGCGCGCTGGGGCAGGTGTTCTTGTGGGCCGCACCGGTCGCGGTGGTCGGGTTCGTGCTGGCGTTGTGTCTGCGCGAGGTTCCGCTGCGCGATATCCGCAGCAACGCCGCCGATCTCGGCGACGGGTTCGGGATGCCGACCGACGAAACCTCGGATGCGCTGTTGGAGATCGCGATCGGACGGCTGCTGCGCGGCGCCCCGGGGGTGCGGTTGCGCAGCATCGCGCTGCGGCCCGACTGCGACCTCGACGTCGCCGCGCTGTGGGGGGTGCTGCGGATCCACCGCTACATCCAGACCTACCGCGCGGCGCGGTTGTCCGAGATCGGCGACGACCTGGGTGTGCCGTATGAGGTGCTGGAACCCGTCTTCGACCGGCTGGTCAACGACGGCTACGCGCTGCGCGACGGCGACAACCTGGGGCTGACCCGCGCCGGGCTCGCCTACGTCGATTTCGTCTCGCGGCTGCTCCATGAGTGGGTGCTCGACAAGCTGTCGAGGTCGGGGAGTTTTCAGGGCCGTCCGGACCGGGCCGCCGTGAATGCTGCGCTGGAGCGGATTTCGCAACGACTTCTGGCCCAACGTGATTGGCGTGAGCGTCAACCGCAGGGCTAAAGCGTCCGCGACTGTGCGGCCTCATCCGCCTGCCGGCCAAAAAGCGGATAAAACCGCACAGTCAGCAGCTTTTGCGAGGCGAACTTCGCCTAACGGCTCCTCGGCAGGGCATGTCCGGCGGCGTAGCATCACCACCATGAGCCGAATCGGAGCCTTCGCCGACGACGACCTTTCCGGCTGGTTCGTCAAATCCCCGGAACTCGGCGGCGCGCTGGCCGGACTGTCTGACGCCGTCTACAACCGCAACCGGCTGCCGATGCGCACCCGCGAACTCGCCCGGATGGTGATCGCTTACGACAACGAATGCGCGGTCTGCGTCAACACCCGCGACGCCGACGGGCCCGCCGCCGGCGTCGACGAGGAGCTCTACGAACACGTCGCGCAGTGGCGCACCTGGCCGGGCTACAGCCCCCAGGAGCGGTTAGCGGCCGAGTTCGCGCACCGATTCGCCACCGAGCACACCGTGCTGCGCGACGACGAAGACTTCTGGGCCCGTGCCGCCGAGCACTTTTCCGAGGAGCTGTTGGCCGACCTGGCGTTGTCGTGCGCGCTGTGGCTGGGCATGGGACGGGTGCTGCGGACCTTGGACCTCGGCCAGGCCTGCGCGTTCACCCTGCCCAGCCGGGTGTGAGCCGCCCGGCCGCGCCGCTGGCCGCCGCGGCGATCGCCCAGCTCGAATCCGAAGGGGTGGAGGCGGTCATCGGCACGGTGGTGAATCCGGCCGGGCTCACCCAAGCCAAGACGGTGCCGTTGCGGCGGACCAACACCTTCGCCGACCCGGGACTGGGCGCCAGCCCGGTCTGGCACGGCTTCGCCATCGACCAGACCGGGATCGCGTTCACCGACCATGTCGGCGTGGTGGGGGACCAGCGCATCCGCATCGACCTGTCGGCGCTGCGGATCGTCGGCGACGGGTTCGCGTGGGCACCCGGCGCGTTCTTCGAGCAGGACGGCACCCCCGTCCCGGCGTGCAGTCGGGGAACCCTGCGTCGGGTCGAGGCCGCGCTGGCCGAGGCCGGGATCGAGGCGGTGGTCGGTCACGAAATCGAGTTCGTCCTGGTGAATCCGGACGGAACGCGGCTGCCGTCGACCCTGTGGGCGCCCTACGGTGCGGCCGGTCTGCTCGAACATGAGACCTTCATCCGCGACATCATCGCCACCGCCGCCGCCGCGGGGGTCGGTGTCGAACAGATCCACCCCGAATATGGGGTCAACCAGTTCGAAGTCTCGCTCAGCCCGCTGTCGCCGGTCGCGGCCGCCGACCAGCTGGTGCTGACCCGGATCATCGTCGGGCGGGTCGCCCGCCGGCACGGCCTGCGGGTCAGCCTGTCACCGACCCCGTTTACCGACGGCGTCGGATCCGGTGCCCACCAACACTTCTCGCTGGCCAAGGCCGGCAAACCGCTGTTCTCCGGCGGCAAGGGCACCGGCGGGATGACCCCCGAGGGCGAAAGCGCGCTGGCCGGGCTGCTGCACGGACTGCCGGAAGCGCAGGGAATCCTGTGCGGATCTATCGTGTCCGGGCTGCGGATGCGCCCGGGCAACTGGGCCGGCGCGAACCTGTGCTGGGGCACCGAAAACCGGGAAGCCGCACTGCGCTTTGTGCACGACGGCCCCGGTGCCCCGGCCGGCGGCAACGTCGAAGTGAAAGTGGTCGACGCCTCGGCCAACCCGTATCTCGCCTCGGCCGCGATCCTGGGCTTGGCGGTGGACGGCATCGGGCAACACGCCGTGCTGCCGGAGGAAACCACGGTGGACCCGGCAACGCTGCCCGACTTCGACCACGCCAGACTCGCCGGTACCCAGGCCGAAGCCCTTGCCGCCCTGGATAACTCGGGGCGACTCCGCAAAATCCTGGGTGATCAGGTGATCGACCTGCTGGTCGCCGTCCGCCGCCTCGAGCACGACCGGTACGCCGACCTGGACCCCGAGGAGCTCACCGAGAAGTTCCGGATGGCCTGGAGTGTGTGACGGTGTCGGCGCTGACGGATCACATCGCCGCGGTGGGATTGATCGATCAGCATGTCCACGGCTGTTGGCTCATGGCGGGCGACCGGCAACGGTTTGAGAACCGGCTCAACGAGGCCAACACCGAGCCGCTGGCCGCCTTCGACTCCGGGTTCGATTCACAGCTGGGGTTCGCGGTCCGGGCACATTGCGCACCGCTGCTGGGGTTGCCCAGACACGCTGAGCCCGAGCGGTATTGGCAGCGGCGGGCGCAATCCGATGAAGCCGAGGTGGCCCGGACGTTCCTGGGCGCGGCCGGCGTCACCGACTGGCTCGTCGACACCGGGCTCGACGACGTGGCCGACGTCGCGACCATGCGCGCGCTGTCGGGGAGCCGCGCGCACGAGGTGGTGCGGCTCGAGCAGGTGGCCGAGCAGGCCGCGGCGGCACCCGGCGACTACGCCGCGGCCTTCGAGGAGATCCTGCAACGGCGCGCCGCCACCGCCATCGCCACCAAGTCGATCCTGGCCTACCGGGGCGGGTTTGCCGGTGATCTGAGCGCACCGTCGCCGGGTCAGGTCAGCCGGGCCGCCGCCCGGTGGCGCGACGCCGGCGGTGTCCGGGTGGCCGATCCGGTGCTGCTGCGGTTCGGGCTGCAGTGCGCGCTGCGGCTGGGCAAGCCGCTGCAGTTGCACGTCGGCTTCGGTGACCGCGACGCCGACCTGCGCACCGCCAACCCGCTGTATCTGAGGCAGTTTCTGCAGGACTCCGGCGACACCCCGATCGTGTTGCTGCACTGCTACCCCTATGAGCGGGAGGCCGGCTACCTGGCGCAGGCGTTCAACAACGTCTACCTCGACGGCGGGCTGGCCATCACCCATTTGGGGGCGCGTGCCCCGGCGTTCATTGCCCGACTGCTGGAGTTGGCGCCGTTCCGCAAAATCGTGTACTCCTCGGACGGCTACGGCCCCGCCGAACTGCACTACCTGGGGGCAGCGTTGTGGCGCACCGGCATACACCGGGTGCTGCAGGGTTTCGTCGAGGACGGCGACTGGAGCGAGGCCGACGCCATCCGGGTGGTGGACCTGATCGCCCGCGACAACGCGGCACGGATCTATCAGGTTTGACCTTGCGGTGGCGGACGAGTCGAGTGTGCGGTGAGGGCGGAGATTTCGCGAAAATCCCGCCCTGGACGCACACTCGGCGTCGTGTTGGCCCAGGTGGGACGCCGTGATGGCACGACGCGGCGCCGCGGCGGCAGAAAAGCTGAATCAGATCAATCCGGTGGCGTCGAACACCCATGACGTGTCCGCCAAGGCCAGGTCCTCCATCCAGTTCGGCGGCGCGAAGTTGGTGAGCCCGCCCAGGTCCCAGTAGTCCTTCCACAGCGTGATTTTTCCGTCGCGCACCTGGTGCACGGTCACGAACGGCAGCACCGCGGATTCCCCGCTGGCCCAATGCCACGTCTCGGAGTGCTCATACATCACGTCGGCGCCGTCGGACACCAGCACGCCGTCGTGGTTCTGGTAGCCGGCCAGCGGTTCCAGCCCGACCTTGAGCCGCTTGACGATGTCCTCGGGACCCCGCGCGGCCAGCGCCGGCCCGACCGGCATATCGACATAGATGCAGTCCTGCGACAGAAAGGTTTTCACCGCCTCCCAGTCGCGCCTGGACAACGCCCGCCACAGCCCGAGGACGGGCTCGCGGATGTCAGCCGGCATGGGCCGGCTCCGTTCCCGCGGTGCGGATCGACGGGGCGCCGGTGCCGTCGAACCACCGACCGTCCCGGATGATTGTGTCGTAGGTCACGGACGTCAATATAACGGCGACACTGGACAGGTGTCCAACGATTGGCTCGGCTTAGAGTGCGGGGAGTCGAGACGGCATGCGGAGGTAGCAGATGGCGGGATTGCGGGTGGGGCGGCGAGTCGGATGGGCGCTGGCGGCGCTCGGGACGGCGGCGGTGGTCGGCCGGGCCGCGACGGCGGTCCGGGATCGCAGCGAGAACCCGTCGCCGTTCCTGCCGTCGTGGACGCCGGGGCCGGCGCGCTACGGGGTGGGGGTGCGGCGCAATGTTGCGGTGCCGATGAGCGACGGCGTGGTGCTGCGCGCCGACATCCATTACCCCACCGTGCCGGAGACCGGGTCGCCGGCGGCCGGCCCGTTTCCGGTGCTGCTGTCGGTGACGCCGTACGGCAAGATGGCCCCGCCGCCGGCCGCCCAGATCGGTGGCGGCCCAACCCCGTACCTGATCAAGCGGGGCTACATCGAGGTGATGGTCGACGTCCGCGGCACCGGGGCCTCCGGCGGTTCGTTCGCGATGTTCGGCTCCGAGCAGGCCCAAGACGGGGTGGATCTGGTCGCCTGGGCGGCGACGCTGCCCAACGCCAACGGCCGGGTCGGCATGTTCGGGATCTCCTACCTGGCGATCAACCAGCTGTTCACCGCGGCCGCGGTGGGGCCGGACTCCCCGCTCAAGGCGATCTTCCCGGTGATGGCCGCCAACGACTTCTACCGCGACGCGGCCGCGATGGGCGGGGTGCCGCACCTGCGCACGGTGCGCGCCTACGGTGCGTTGTACACGCTGCTCAATGTCGTAAACCCGACCCTGGAGTTCTTCGCCCGGGGCGGGCATCCGCGGCCCCGGTCCGGGGGCCTAGCCGCGGTGCGCCAACGCGGCCGCGACCAGCGGCGCTACTTCGGACCGCTGGTCACCGAGGCCATGCACGGCGGTGACACCGCCTACGACGGGCCGTTTTGGGATGCCATGCGGCCGGACGCGGTGCTGCCCGACATCGCCGCCAACGGGGTGGCGGTGTTCCTGGTCGGCGGCTGGCACGACGCGTTCCAGCGCGGCGCACCGCTGAACTACGCCATCCTGCAAAACGCGTGTGCCGGGCGCCCGGCCCGGGCGCCGATGGAGCCGGGCCAGCCGCTGTCGGAGCGGATCCGGCTGTTGATGGGCCCGTGGTATCACGTGTCGAACTTCGACCGGCTGCACCTGCAGGCGCTGCAGTTGCGGTGGTTCGACCACTGGCTGAAGGATGACCCCGCCGCCGCGTTCGCCGGGGCGCCGTTCACCTTCCAGGCGATCGGGAGCCCGCGCTGGTTCCACGCCCGCGACTACCCGCTGGCCGAGGCGACACCGACCCGCTACTACTTGTCCGACTCCGGTCGCCTGACACCGGAGGCCGCCGAGCAGGAAACCGTGGCCACGTTGCCGTACCGGGCGCGGGGCCCGGTGGCCGGCCGCAGCCTCGAGCAGTGGAGCCTGGGCATGAACAGCTTCATCGCCACCCAGGCCGGCCGCCCGATTCGCTACGACCAGGACAACCGGCGGCTGCAGCGCGGCGCACTGTGCTACACCACCGAGCCGTTCGCCACGTCTACCCTGCTGGCCGGTCCGATCACGCTGACCGTGCAGGCCACCGCCACCACCACCGAGACGTTGTGGGTCGCCCACCTCGACGACGTCGCCCCCGACGGGGCCAGCCGGCCGTTGACCCAGGGGGCGCTGCTCGGGTCACACCGCGCGCTCGACCCCGACCGCACCTGGTATCTGCCCGACGGCACCGTGCTGCGGCCCCACCACGTCAGCACCCGCGCGGCCACCGACCCCGTCGTGCCCGGTGAGCTGACCCGTTACGACATCGAGGTGTTCCCCACCGCGGTGCTGATCGCCCCCGATCACCGGCTGCGGCTGACGGTGACCACCTACGACTTTCCCAACCTGGTGCCCACCCAGCCCGCCCGGGCCGCGTTGACCGGCGGCAGCTACCGCATCCACCAGGGCGGCCCCACCGCGTCACACATGCTGCTGCCGCTGCTTGACCCGGACCGGGTGTAGCCGGGTCACCGGCTGGCCAGCACCGGCTCACCCAACCGCACCGGCAGCGTCGACCAGCCCCGCAGCACCCGGGTGTCGCGGCGGCGCCCGGGGCCCGCGTCCTGAGCCTCGGGGAAGCGGTCGAAGAAGGCGCGCAAGCCGACCTGGCCTTCCGCGCGGGCCAGCGCCGCACCCAGGCAGAAGTGCCGGCCGCCGGAGAAGGCCAGATGCCGGCCGGCGTTGGCGCGTTCGAGGTCGAACCGGTGCGGGTCGGGGAACACGGCCGGGTCCCGGTTGGCGGCGGCCAAACCGATCACCACCACCTCACCGCGTCGGATGGCGGTGCCCGCCACCTCGGTGTCGGTGCCGGCCATCCGGGCGGTCAGCTGCACCGGGGAATCCAGCCGCAGGATCTCTTCGACCGCGCCGGCCCACAGCTCGGGGCGCTGCCGCAGGGTTTCCCGCTGCTGCGGCGCGTCCAGCAACATCCGAATCCCGTTGCCCAGCAGGTTGACCGTGGTCTCGAAACCGGCGGCCAACACCAGCCCGGCGACCGCGCGCAGCTCGGTCTCGTTGAGCTGGGTGTCGGGGTCGCCGGCCTCGGCGGTGCGGATCAACTCGCTCATCAGGTCGTCGCCGGGGGCGCGGCGCAACTGGCGCAGGTGGTCGGCCAGCCAGGCGTTGAAGCCGGCCACCCCGTGCTGCACCCGCCGGTACTGCGGCCAGGACACACCGAAATCGAGGCTGGGGGCCGCCAACTCGCCGTATTCCAGCACCCGCATCCGGTCGCGTTCGGGGACCCCGAGGATGTCGCTGATGATCGCGACCGGAAGCTGCGAACAGTACCGGTCGACGACGTCGACCACACCGGCGTCGCCGGCCAGCCCATCGAGCAGCGCCTCCGCCGTCCGTTGCACCCGGTCACCCAGCGCGGCGACCGCCTTGGGGGTGAACACCGAGGAAACCGTCTTGCGGTAGCGGGTGTGCTCGGGCGGCTCGACGGCCAACAGCGACGGTGGCCGCAGCGGCTGCAGCAGGTCATCCCGGGTGCGGGTCTCCAGCCAACGCAGCGGTGCGGGCAGGTTGGATCCGGGCGAGAACACCCGGAAATCGTCGGAGCGCAGCAACGCGTGGGCGACGGCGTGATCCACGGTCAGGTACCCGATGCGGGAGGCCACCAGCGGACCGTGGGACCGCAGTTCTTCGTAGAACGCGATGGGGTCGGCCCGCACCGCCGGGTCGGCGACCAGCCGGGCTTGCGGATCGCCGCGCCGCGCCGCGATCGACGCGACCCCGCGGACGAATCCGTGCAGGGCCAGCCAGTGCGCCCGTTGCCGCAACCCGCTCACCTCGACGCCCCTCGGCTACTGGTCTTCGACCACGTCCCTGATGCGCTCCAGGGTTTTGGTCATGTCCCGGATATTGCGCCGCTGGCGCAGAAAACCGCCAAACACCCAGTAATACACGGTGGTCAGCGGCGAGGAGGCCAGCCGGAACGATTCCGTGACGTCGGTGCCGTCGCCGCTTGGCGTCAACTGGTAGAGCCAGTTATTCACCGCCCGGTCGCCGGCCAAGACCGCGAACCCGAATTCGCGGCCGGGCTCGCACGCGGTAACCCGACACGTCGTCCAGTACACCGGCCCGATCTCATTGCGCCGTACGTGTCCGCGGAACCGGGCGCCCAGCGCGGGGCCGGTGGCACCGTCGAGCCACTCGGCCTCAAACGTTTCGGGGGAGAACCGCCCGGTGTTGCGGATATCCGCGATCAGCTCCCAGATCTTGTCCGGGGGTGCCGCCATGTGAACCGTCGCCGAACCTTGCATGGCTTTGATCCAAGCATGTTTGGGGGCGCAGTAAAACCGCGCCGGCCTTGCGGTGCGGCGAGTGGCTGGATTTAGGCCCGGTCGCCGTCCTCGGGCATATCGTGGCGCACCACGCGCAACTTCCCGCGGGCCAGGCAGGCCGCGTAGCCGTGGTACTTGCCGTACATCTCCCAGGCGGTGACGTGCAAGTCCGGCGCCACATCGATCTCGTGCCCATCGGAGAATTCCACGTGCAGGTTCCCGTGGTCGTCCCAGACCACTCGGGTGCACATCTCCCCGGCGAAATCGAATAGCGCCCGTTCCTGCACGGCCGGGTCGTGCGGGTCAATGGTGACCACTTCGGCAGGTGACTTATCCGTCGCGGGCAACCTCAGTCGGATCGGCGCCGATATGACGAGCTCGTTGTAATCGTCGAGGTTGAGCACCAGACCGTCGCGAAACATGATCCGTTGCAATACGCAGCCGTCAATCCACGGTCCGAGCAATTTCTGTTCCGCCATACATTCACTCTGGACGTTTTCCTAACGCGGCACAAGAGCCGAATGTCGGCTGGCCGCAAAAGCAGACAACGCTGATACAGATGTGCCAGAAGGTGGCGCGCGCGGCGACGAAATTGGCAATGGACACCACGCGCATCGATTACCGTGGGTACGCCGAGTTAACTGACGTGATCGGGCAAAGTCCCGATGCAGCCGACCTCCGCGGTGTTGCGCGGCGGACGGCTGATAACCCTTGTCTCGACGGTCGATCCGCGCTAGCGTGTCGTCGGCCTCCCGCACGATCAATTGGGGTGATCACCATCGACACGCTGACCAGTGCCACCACGTACCGGAGGGGTCGGTCCCATGGCTGAGGCCGCGCTGGATGACGGGGAAGCCCCGGTCATCGTCAGCCTGGTCGAGGCGGCGATGCAGATGTTTACCGCCGCGATCGACGCGCTGCCCGATCCCAGCGATGAGGAGTTCTCCGGTCGCGCCGCGGTAATCCTGTCCGGTCTCCGCAAGCTGCAAACCGCGCTGACCCAGGCCGCCGCCCGCGGCCGGGCCACGCCATCGGTCATTGTGGCGCTCAGCGGGGTCCGCACCCGCTACGACGACCTGATGGCCGACGCGGCCACCGCACCCGGCGCCACCTTGGGGCAACGGCTCTACGTCACCCGCCGCCGCGCCAAGCTTTCGGCGCAAGAGACCGCAAACGGCGCGGGCCTGCGGGCGGACCTGCTCGACGCCATCGAGGGCGATGAAACCCCGACCGACGAGGAAGCCGGCAAGATCAAGGAGCTCATCGCCGCGCTCGGCGGTTAGGGCCGGCAATAGGACCGGGTCGCGAACGAAAGCGCCTGCCGGTAAAGGGCGTCGAGCCCGCGGGCGCTGCTGACCGCGCCCAGCGCCGCGTCGAGTTGACTGGTGCATCCCGCGGAATGCAGCAGGTCCCACTGCCGGCCGATCTCTGCCACCATCACCTGGTTGACGGCGTCGATCGCCGACCGCGAAGCCGCCAGGTCGGGCGCGGTCCCGGGCGCGGCGGCGGGATCCAATTTCCATTGCCCGAAACGGGTGTACTCGACCGCCTCCGTCGCATTGATTTGGTCGGCGAAGACCCGCCGGACGTAGCCGGCATCGAGGTCGGCGTCGGCCGCATCGGCGGCCAGGGTGGCCAACTCCTGGTTGACCCGCACCGAATCCTCGACGGCCCGTCCGGCCGTCCATTTGAACGCCGCCACCGCCTCGGCGGTGTGCAGCCGCTCGGCGGCCGCATCGACCAGCGCGGTCAAATCGCCCGGGTCCGGTCGGGCCGGTGCTGGGGCGGCGAGCGCCGCCACGATGAGCACCGCGACCCGAACGGCGACGGACCGGGTGCGTCGACCCCGGTCTAACCGCTGGTGATGTGGTGCGCGATCGAGGTTGCCACCGATGCGGACTTGGACCGGCTCCGCTCGTCGGCGGCCTGCAGTTCCGCGGCGGTGACGATCATGGCGTCCGAGCCGGGAAACACCGTCGCCACATGGTCCGTGGCCCACTGGACCACGTAGGGCGGCGAGCCGTCGGCCGAATGCACCTCGGTGATTCGTCCGCGCTGATCCGGCTGCGTGATGGTCCCGCCCTTGATCACCAGCCAATCGCCAACATGGGCCTTCATCGTCCCTCCTTCCGTTGCGCCCCGTGACGATTGTGCGCGCTCTCGGCGCGGTTGGGGAGGGCCCAGTTGTGGCCGGGCGCGCGGGGCCGGAAAAGAAACTGCGCTTGGCGGCGGTGCCGACAAGCGCAGTTATCGCGGTGCGGATGGGGTTATCCGGCGCCCAGCGTGCTCTGCAGGTCCGGCTTCATCGCCTGCAGTTGGGCGCCCCAGTACTCCCAGCTGTGGGTGCCGTAGTCCGGGAAGTTGAACACGGCGTTGTGACCGCCGGCGGCCTCGTAGAGTTCCTGGAACTTCTTGTTCTGGCCGATCATGAAGTTGCCTTCAAGGAACGTCGCCGGCAGGTTGGCGCCACCCAACTCGTTGGGGGTGCCGTTGCCGCAGTACACCCATAGCCGGGTGTTGTTGGCGACCAGCTGGCCGACGTTGACGGTGGGGTCGTTGCGCTGCCACGCCGGGTCGTCGTCCGGGCCCCACATGTCTTCCTTCTTGTACCCGCCGGCGTCACCCATCGCCAGGCCGATCCAGCCCTTGCCCTCGGAGGGGTTGACGTAGCCCGACAGTGAGCCGGCGTAGATGAACTGCCCGGGGTGGTAGATCGCCAACGTCATGGCCGAGCCACCGGCCATCGACAGACCGACCGCGGCGCTGCCGGTGGGCTTCACGTTCTGGTTGGCCTGCAGGTAGCCGGGCAGCTCACTGGTGAGGAAGGTCTCCCACTTGTAGGTGGAGCAACCCGCCTTACCGCACGCCGGCCGGTACCAGTCGGCGTAGAAGCTGGACTGCCCACCGACCGGCATGACCACCGACAGGCCCGACTGGTAGTACCACTCGAACGCCGGGGTGTTGATGTCCCAGCCGTTGTAGTCGTCCTGGGCGCGCAGACCGTCCAGCAGATAGACCGCCGGGGAGTTGGGGCCACCGCTTTGGAACTGCACCTTGATGTCGCGCCCCATCGACGGCGACGGCACCATGAGGTAGTCCACCGGCAGACCCGGCCGGGAGAACGCCTGCGCGGGTGCTGTCCCGCCGGCGAGACCGCCCAGCCCGGGCAGCGCGGCGGCGGCGACCGCGGCGATCAACAGCCGACGGCCCCAGCCGCGCCATATTTTGCTCACGTTTGTCATACCTTGGCCCCTTAGAGATGTATGCACCGTGTGCTCCGCGGGTGAACTTACCCTGAAAGTGGCCGATGTGTCGATCACAACGCGAAGACATCGCGTTTTTGTAACGAAATGTGTGTTGCGTCGGCGGCACGTGATATGGGCGGCCGGCCGACTTAACCGGCCACGCCGATGGCGCTGTGCTTTTGGTCACCCAGTGCGGTGGCCTTGCGCACCTTGGGTAGGCTCACCCGCGATAAAGCCGACGAAGACCACGCTGTCCTGATCCGGTCCGGCGCGCGCGAACCCATACACACCGCACGAATTCGCGCTGCGGCGGTATCGCAGGTCGGGGCACGATTGGGGTGCGAATTTTGGAGACCGTTCTAGGCATATCGATGACGCGGACCAGGGTGGGGTGGGTCCTGGTGGAAGGCCACGACGCCGACGGCGTCACGCTCGACCATGACGAGTTCACCGTGCGCACGGGACGCGGGGTGCGCGCGGTCGATACCGCCGAACAAACCATGGCGGCGGTGTGGCAAACCCAAGCCATGGTCGACCAGCGTGACCAGCGGTTACACGCCATCGGCATGACCTGGAGCGACGAGGCGGCCGCGGATGCCGCCCTGCTGCTGGAGTCGTTGACCGATGCCGGGTTCGACAACGTCGTACCAATCCGGTTCGCGGATGCCGCCGAGGCGTTGACCCGCGGAATCGGGCCGGTCATCGGGTCGGAGCGGACCGCGGTCTGCCTCATCGAGGACGACGCGGCGACGGTCGTCATGGTCGAGGGCGGCGGCCACGGTGCCCGCACGGCGGTCAAACAGCCCATCGACGACAACGGCCTGATCCGGTGGCTGACGGCGCTGTTCGACCGGGCGAACTGGCACCCGGACGGGTTGGTGCTGGCGGGCTCGGGCACCAGCACCAACGTCGACGCCATCACCCGGCGGCTGGAGAAGTCGCTGGGTATACCGGTTTTCGCGCAATCCGGTGCGCAACTGGCGGTCGCCCGCGGTACGGCCCTGGCTGCCGCGCCCGGCGACGGGGAGTTCACCGATGCGCGGTTCGTCGCGCCGCGCCGTGGGCCCGCCGCCGCGCCGCGGCGGTCGTTGAGCTACGCCGGCGGGGTGACGATGCTGGTCGCCGGCGCGGTGACGTTCGTGGCCTCGGCGTCGTTGGCGCTGGGTTTGCGGTTCGCCCCCGAACACGGCCCCACCTCCATTGAGCAGGTCACCCACACCTCGTCGACACCCCCGGTGGCCGAGGCCGCGACCCCGCCCCGGCCGCCGCGGGCCGCCGCGGTGCGGGCCCCGGCCAACCGGCCGGCCGCCGAACCCGAGGACGCGCCGATCGCCGCGCACGATGAGGACGTCTCGGTTCCCTCGCCGTAGCCCGGCGACTTAGGATGATTCGGGCGACGGCTCCCGCGGGCCCAGATCCAGCCGAAACGGCGGGTATTCGTCGCGCATCAGCGACGCGTACACCCGCACCCGAAGCGCCCACCGGTTGATGCCGATCATCAAGTCGTACAGGCCCTTTGGGTAGCGGCCGGTGAACAGCAAACCGATCATGGCGATCAGCAGCAAAAGCGGCGCCAGCGGCAGCACGAAATGCAGATCCCAATGGTCGCCGTGGTCGTTGAAAAATCGCCAACCGCCGTTGTACAGCAGGGCCAGCACCAAATAGTGCGGCAGCGCCAGCAGCCACCATTTGACCAGCACCCGGCCGCGGTGCAGCCGCTCGGGGTAGTCCACCTCCAGGTCGGCGGGATACTCCGGATTGGGCCGCAGGCTAAACGGCGGATACCGGTCGGTTCCCAACGCCGAGATCGCGTAGAACGCGACCCGCCAGCGCCAGCGCATCACACCGACGGTGAAGTCGAACAACGCCCGGGGATACCGCCCGGTGAACAGGATCGCGAAAAAGGCGATCACGGTGACCACCAGGTAGCCGAGGGCCAAGACCAGCAGCACCAGGTAGTGCGGGATGGCCAGGATCCACTTGATCAGCCACCGCCAGCGCGATACCGCATCGAGCTCGCCGCGGACCCGGACCGGATAGCGGGCAGATTGAGGTTGCATGAGCGACGCCTCCTGCGACGGCTTCGACTCGAAGGTGAGCCTGCCCCGATTGTGTCGCAGCAACACCGCCAGGCCCAGCATTTGGGCTTCGGTCGCTCAGGTGTCCTTGGCGCGGGTGGCATGAAACGTGACCGAGACCTCGTCGGCGACTTTCAGCGAACCCATCATCATCGAGTAGGGCCGGACACCGAAATCGGATTGCCGGACCGCGGCTTTGCTGGACAATTCCCACACCGCACCGGAATTCGTTGTGTGGAGCTCGATTACCTGCCGGTGTGCGGTTCCGTGGATATTCAGCTCCCCGGTCAGCCGGTATCCGTCGGCGGTCGGTTCAACCGTGTTGGCGCCGAAACGAATCTGCGGATAGCGGCGGGCATCGAGGGAGCGTAAGGCGTTCGAGCGCACCAGCGCCTTTTCCGGCCCCGATAAGGGGGTCACGCCGCCTTCGCCGCGCAGCACCTCCAGGGAGTCCACGTCGACGGTGAGTTCGGCCGCCGCGGGCGCACCGCCGGCCCAGCGCACCGTCGCCTGCCAGTGCCGCATCGCGATGGTGAGACGATGCCCCATTTTCGCTGCTCGACCGGTGACGCCGGTGTGAATGAGCAGCTCACCGTGCTGCCCGTCGAAAGTCCACGCTGTGTCGGCCACAGCTGCCACCGTAGCGGCGGGCCCGCGACGGTCGGCGGCGCCTCAGTGGGCGACCGGGCACCGCGCGCCGTAATCGACCTGCCAGTGCTTGATCCCGTTGAGCCAGCCGGACCGCAGCCGCTCGGGTTGGCCCACCGACGTCAGCTCCGGCATCCCATCGGCGATCGCGTTGAACATCAAGTCGATCGTCATCCGGGCCAGGTTGGCGCCCATACAGTAGTGCGCGCCGGTGCCGCCGAACCCGACGTGCGGGTTGGGGTCACGCAGGATGTTGAAGGTGAACGGGTCATCGAACACCTCTTCGTCGAAATTCGCCGACCGGTAGAACATCACCACCCGTTGACCCTGTTTGATCGGCACCCCGGACAGCTCATAGTCGGCCAGCGCGGTGCGCTGAAACGAGGTGACCGGGGTGGCCCACCGAACGATCTCATCGGCCGTGGTGGTCGGGCGTTCCCGCTTGAACAGTTCCCACTGGTCGGGGTGGTCGGTGAACGCCATCATGCCCTGGGTGATCGAGTTGCGGGTGGTCTCGTTGCCGGCGACCGCCAGCAGAATGACGAAGAATCCGAACTCGTCGTCGGAGAGTTTGTGACCGTCGACGTCGGCCTGAACCAGGGTGGTGACCAGGTCGTCGCCGGGGTGCTCGGCCCGATCGGCGGCCATCGCCATCCCGTACATGATCAGTTCGACCGACGCCGCGATCGCGTCGTTGTCGGCGAATTCGGGATCCATGTCGCCGACCATCTGGTTGGACCAGTGGAAAATTTTCTTCCGCTCGGCCTGCGGCACCCCCATCAGGCCGGCGATCGCCTGCAGCGGCAGTTCGCACGACACCTGCTCGACGAAGTCGCCGGCGCCCTCGGCGGCGGCCACCGTGACGATCCGCCGCGCGCGTTCGGCCAGATCGTCGCGGAGGCGCTCGACCGCTCGCGGGGTAAACGCGCGGGAGATGATCTTGCGCAGCCGGGTGTGCTGCGGGGCGTCCATGTTGAGCAGCACGAACTTGCCGCGGTCGATCTGCTCGGGCACCGTGCCGTCCTTGTAGCGCGGTAACGCGGTCTTTTGCAGGCTGGAGAATACGTCGCTGCGCAACGAGATTTCCTTGACGTCTTTGTGCTTGGTCACCACCCAGAAGCCGCCGTCGTCGAAGCCGCCTCGGCCCACCGGCTGTTCGTTCCACCAAATCGGCGCGACCCGGCGCATCTCGGCGAGCTCTGCGACCGGCAGCCGCTCGGCGTAGATGTCGGGGTCGGTGAAGTCGAAACCGGGCGGAAGATTTGGCGTTGGCATCGGTGCATTCCTCGCGGCGACGGGTTCTGTGCCAGTAATACACCGCCGCTGCCCCCGCGGGCGTCACTATCACCGGATTGCGGACTCCGCCGGCCGCACGTTTGTGCGCGGAAGCACCCGGGCGCCCCGACGGCACCGGATAGGCTCTCGGCGAGGACCGACCGGGCACAGCAGACGTGAGGGTGCGACATGATTCGTGAACTAATGACCGCCGCTGCCATCGCCGCGGCCGTCTCGGCGCCGGTCGCCGGCGCCGAGCCACGCCACTATCCCGGCGACGTGCCGGGTATGGCCGAGGGTGCCACCCAGGGCGATGCCTGTTACAGCTGGGAGCGCTTCATCTACGGGCACGGCCCCGACGGGGAGGCGCTGGCCTGCCACTTCATCCCCAACCAGTTTCCGGGTAAGGACACCGGATTCTGGATGATCTCGTATCCGCTGCAGGGGGTGCAGAACATCGGCGCGCCCTGCTCGAACCCGCAATCGGCCGCGCAGTCACCCGACGGGCTGCCGCTGCTGTGTGTCGGGGCCCAAGGATGGCAGCCCGGCATATTTACCGGTGGCGCCGGTCCCTACGCCCCGCCGGGGATCCAACCGGTCGGCTGAATTCCGCTAAGCAGCTCGGGCGCTTGCGCTTTCGCGCATTGTGCTGGTTCGGTGCCGGCATCGTCGGCTTCCCGCCCTGACGGTTGCTGGTTGTCGGGCCTCACCGCAATGTTTAGGGTGGAGCCTGGTCACAGCGGGGGAGTGGGATGTGGTGCGCAGACCGATTGCTTAGCTGACTTTCGTTGGAGGTGGCGGATTGGCCGAACACAACGGCACCCCGTCGGACCTGCTGGTGATCTTCGGGATTACCGGGGATTTGGCTCGCAAGATGACGTTCCGTGCCCTGTACCGGCTGGAGCGCCGCCACTTGCTGGACTGCCCGATCTTGGGCGTCGCCAGTGATGAGATGACCGTCGAGCAGTTGGTCAAGCGGGCCCGCGACGCGATCGGCACGGCCGAGGACATCGACGAGGCGGTGTTCGACCGGTTGGCGCAGCGGTTGTCCTATCTGCACGGCGATGTCACCGACGCCGCGCTGTACGAGGCGTTGGCCGCCCAGATCGGCGCCGATCGGCACCCGCTGTACTACCTGGAGATGCCGCCGTCGCTGTTCGCGCCGATCGTGGAGAACCTCGGCAACGCCGACCTGTTGCAGCACGCCCGGGTGGCGGTGGAGAAGCCGTTCGGCCATGATCTCGCGTCGGCGCGCGAGCTCAACGCCCGGCTGCGCGCGGTGCTGCGCGAAGACCAGATCCTGCGGGTGGACCACTTCCTGGGTAAACAGCCGGTCGCCGAACTGGAATACCTGCGGTTCGCCAACACCACGCTGGCCGAACTGTGGGACCGCCGCAGCATCTCCCAAATCCACATCACCATGGCCGAGGATTTCGGTGTTGAGGACCGCGGAAAGTTCTACGACGCCGTCGGCACGGTGCGCGACGTCGTGCAGAACCATCTTTTGCAGGTGCTCGCCTTGGTCGCGATGGAACCGCCGGTCGGACCGAGCGCCGACGACCTCAACGACAAGCGCGCCGAGGTGTTCCGAGCGATGCCCGCGCTGGACCCCGCGCACTACGTTCGGGGCCAGTACGCGGGCTACACCGACATCGACGGGGTGGCGGACAACTCGCAGACCGAAACCTTTGTCGCCCTGCGCATGGAGATCGACAACTGGCGCTGGGCCGGGGTGCCGATCTTCCTGCGGGCCGGCAAGGCGCTGCCGGAGAAGGTGACCGAGGTGCGGCTGTTTACCCGCCGCGTGCCCGCATTGGCGTTCCTGCCCAAGCGCGAACGGGCCGAGCGCAACCAGATCGTGCTGCGCGTCGACCCCGATCCCGGAATGCGCCTGCAGTTGGTGGCCCAACGCGACGACTCGTGGGGCGATGTCCATTTGGACTCCTCGTTCGCCGCGGACCTGGGCGAGCCGATCCAACCCTATGAGCGGCTGCTGCATGCCGGGCTCACCGGTGACCGCCAGCTGTTCGCGCGGGAAGACAGCATTGAAGAGACTTGGCGGATCGTGCAACCGCTGCTGGACACCCCCGGCGCGGTGCACACCTACCAGCCCGGTTCCTGGGGGCCCGACGCGGCGCACACACTGCTGCGCGGTCACCAGGGTTGGCAAGAGCCGTGGATGCCGGGGGACAAGCGCGCCTGAGCGCGACGTAACGACAGGGGAGAAGATGCAGTTAGGGATGATCGGCCTGGGCCGGATGGGCGCGAATCTGGTTCGCCGGCTCGTCAAGGACGGCCATGAATGTGTGGTGTACGACCACAACCCCGACGCGGTCACCGCGATGGCCGGCGAGGACAACTGCACCGGGGCGTCGTCGCTGGCCGAGCTGGCCGAACAGCTCAACGCACCGCGCGTGGTCTGGGTGATGGTGCCCGCCGGTGACATCACCACCGGGGTCATCGAGCAGTTGGCCAGCACCTTGGCTTCCGGGGATATCGTGATCGACGGCGGGAACTCGTATTACCGCGACGACATTAAGCATGCAAAGATGCTGTCCGACAAGGGTATCCGCCTTTTGGACTGCGGTACCAGCGGTGGCGTGTGGGGGCGCGAACGCGGCTACTGCCTGATGATCGGCGGCGACGCGGACGCCGTCGCGCACGCCGAACCGATTTTCGCCAGCATCGCGCCCGGGGTGGATGCGGCGCCGCGTACCCCGGGGCGAACCGGTGAGGTCGCGCAATCCGAGCAGGGCTACCTGCACTGCGGGCCGTCCGGCGCGGGCCACTTCGTCAAGATGGTGCACAACGGCATCGAGTACGGGATGATGGCCTCGCTCGCCGAGGGGCTCAACATCTTGCGCAACGCCGACATCGGCACCCGCATCCAGCAGGGCGACGCGGAAACGGCGCCGCTGACGTATCCGGAGTTCTACCAGTACGACATCGACATCCCGGAGGTGGCCGAGGTTTGGCGACGCGGCAGCGTGATCGGTTCCTGGTTGCTGGATCTGACCGCGATCGCATTGCACGACTCGCCGACCCTGGACAAGTTCGCGGGGCGGGTCTCCGACTCCGGGGAGGGCCGCTGGACCTCCATCGCGGCGATCGACGAAGGCGTCCCGGCGCCGGTGCTCACCACCGCGCTGCAGTCCCGCTTCGCCTCCCGCGACCTCGATGACTTCGCGAACAAGGCGCTGTCGGCGATGCGCAAGCAATTCGGCGGACACGACGAAAAACCCGGTGGCTGACCCGGCCGGCCGGTAAGCCGGCCGGGAACACGGTCCCGCCGCATTCCGGCCGCCGGGAGCGGCCGGCGTGCCAGGATGGGGGTGCCGCAACCGCGGCGCGCGACCCAGTCGAGTGGTGTGGCCGATGCCCGGTATTGACAAGCCGACGGGGCGGGTGCTCGCCCTGATCGTGCTCTTGGTGCTCGGTGCCGCGGCGCTGCGCGGATACCTGCCCGACGCCGGCCGGCGAGCCCGACACTCGCCGGAGCACCCGGGCTCGGCGTTCGCGATGGCGGCGCTGCTCAGCGTGACGGTGGCGATCCTCGCGGTGTCCCTGATCGTACGGCTGCGGGAGCGGCGCACGCCGCTGCCCCGCGGCTCGGCCGAACTCGCCGAGGGCGCCGTCGGAGCCGGGGGACGACCGAGCTGGCGGGTGGTGCTGATCGGTCTGGCGGTACTACTGGCCTGGCTGCTGATCGTGGTGCTGCTGGTGCGCTGGGGCGCTCCGCACGGCTTCGGCCCGCCCGAATCCTCACCACAGGCGCCGACCGGGGCACCGGTGGGCGAGCCCGCCCCGCCCACCGGTGCCACCCCGCCGCCGCAACCCCGGTCACCGCGGCAGCCGGCTTCCGGGGACCTGTTGGGCTACCTGGCGGCCAGCGCGGTGGGGATGCTGGTGCTGCTCACCGCGGCCGCGGCGGTCGGGCGCCGCCGTCGGCGGCGGCGCCGACCCGCGCCGCCGATCCAGCGCGGCCGCCGCGGCCCCGAGGTACCCGCCGGCGGGGCGGAGTCCCTGGCGCGGGCGGCGCAGGCCGGGCTGGCCGAGATCGGCGACCTGGCCCGCGGCCCGCGCGAGGCGATCATCGCCTGCTACGCCACGATGGAGCGGGAACTGGCCCGGGTGCCCGACGCCGTCCCGCAGGACTGCGACACCCCGTCGGAGGTGTTGGCCCGTGCCGTCGATCACCACGCGGTGCACGCCGACAGCGCGGCGCAGCTGGTGAACCTGTTCACCGAGGCGCGGTTCAGCCCCCACGTGATGGACGAGGGGCACCGTGCAGCCGCGGTCCGCGTGCTTCGCCTGGTGCTGGCCGAACTTCCGCGGGGCGCACCGTGACCCGGCTGGTGATGCTGGGTCTCGGTTTGGTCGCCGGGGCCGAGCTGCTGCTGCTGGTGGTGCAGCAACGCCGCTATGTGCTGGCGATCTCGGGGGTTTCGGTGGGGTTGCTGCTGCTCGGATTCCGCCGCCTGCTGGGCCGCGACCTGGCGCCGGACACGCTGCCGCCGGATGCAAGCGTTGGTGATTCGTTGCGACACTGGGTATCCCGCACCGAGACGCTGATCCACTGGTCGGAGGCGACCCGGCGGGACTGGGATCGGCACTGGCGTCCGATGCTGGCCCGGCGCTACGAAAACGCGACCGGCCAATCGCGCGCCAAGGACCTGGCCGCGTTTACCGCCACCGGCCGGATGCTGTTCGGCGACGAGCTGTGGCAGTGGGTGGATCCGAGCAACGTCGCCGACAGCGGCGCCGGGGCGCCCGGGCCGGGCCGCGCGGCGCTCGAGGAGATCCTGCGGCGATTGGAGCAGGCGTGACCGGGGGCGTGGCAAAACCGGCGGCGGCGACCACCGCGCACTGCGAGGCGGTGCTCGACGAGATCGAACGCGTCGTGGTCGGCAAACGGTCCGCGCTGAGCCTGATCCTGATCGCCGTGCTGGCGCGTGGACACGTGCTGATCGAGGACCTGCCCGGCCTCGGCAAAACCCTGATCGCGCGGTCCTTCGCCGCGGCACTGGGGCTCGGCTTCACCCGGGTGCAGTTCACCCCGGATCTGCTGCCCGCCGACCTGCTGGGGTCGACCATCTACGACATGCAGTCGGGTCGTTTCGAGTTCCGGCGCGGACCGATCTTCACCAACCTGCTGCTGGCCGACGAAATCAACCGGACCCCGCCGAAGACCCAGGCGGCCCTGCTGGAGGCGATGGCCGAAGGCCAAGTCAGCATCGACGGCCAAACCCACCGGCTGCCAGCGCCGTTCATCGTGCTGGCGACCGACAACCCGATCGAGTACGAGGGCACCTACCCGCTGCCGGAGGCCCAGCTGGACCGGTTCGCGGTCCGGCTGGAATTGCGGTATCTGTCCGAACACGACGAGACCTCGATGCTGCGGCGCCGGCTGGACCGCGGGTCGGCCGAGCCCACCGTCAACCAGGTCGTCGACGCCCACGATGTGGTGGCCATGCGCGAATCGGTCGAACAGGTCAGCGTCCACGAGGACGTGCTGCACTACGTGGTGTCGCTGGCGACCGCGACCCGGCATCATCCGCAGGTGGCGGTGGGCGCCAGCCCCCGCGCCGAACTCGACCTGGTGCAGCTGGCCCGGGCCCGGGCGCTGCTGCAGGGCCGCGACTACGTGATCCCCGAGGACGTCAAGGCGCTCGCCGTGCCGACCGTCGCGCACCGGATCACGTTGCGGCCCGAGATGTGGGTGCGGCGCATCCAAGGCTCCGACGTGGTGGCGGAACTGTTGCGGCGCTTACCGGTGCCGCGGGCCCGCGGCACCACACCGTAACCGGCGGCGCGCGTGATCGAAACCCGGGAGGTGAACGTCGAATTGCGGTGGCGCGCCGCCCCGCTGGCCCTGGCCATCGCCAGCTGCGCGGCGCTGGCCCTGGCGCTGGCGGTGATCGCCGCCCGCTGGCAGCTGATCGCCTTCGCCGCGCCGCTGCTCGGGGTGCTGGCGTCGACTCCCTGGCAACCGCCGGCACCGAAATTCCGGGTCCGGGCGCGGCCCGCCGCGCAGCGCTGCTTTGAAACCGAGCAGACGTCACTGACCCTCGAGTTGACCACCGAACCCGCCGGTGCCGCCGGCCAATTGACCGCCCGGGCCGACCCCGAGATGCGGCTGGAGGTCCTCGACGACTCCGGCCTGGGACGGCAGACGGTGGCCGCGGTCGCCGACCGCTGGGGTCGCTACCCCGTCCAGGTCCGCGTCGATGTCGTCGCGCGCGGCGGGCTGCTGGCCGGCACCGCCACCGTCGACGCCGCGGAGATCACCGTGTTCCCGCTGACCCCGCCGCAGGCGACACCGATTCCGCAGACCGAGTTGCTCGATCGGTTGGGTACCCATCTGACCCGGCACGTCGGCCGGGGCGTCGAGTACGCCGACATCCGGGCCTATGTGCCCGGCGACCCGCTGCGGATGGTCAACTGGCCGGTGAGCGCACGGCGCGGCAGATTGCATGTGACCCAGCGGCTCACCGACCGCGCCGCGGACGTGATCGTGCTGATCGACAGCTATCCGCAGGCGCCGGGGCCGGCGACCCAGGCCACCGAACGGGCCGTGCGCGGCGCGGCGCAGGTGGTGCAGACCGCGCTGCGCAACGGGGACCGTGCCGGCGTCGTCGCGCTGGGCGGTCGCCGCCCGCGCTGGTTCGGCGCCGACATCGGGCAGCGGCAGTTCTACCGGGTGATCGACACCGTCCTGCACGCCGGCGACGAATTCGAAACCACCACCGGCACTTTGGCGCCGCGCGCCGCGGTGCCGCCCGGGGCGGTGGTGGTGGCGTTCTCCACGCTGCTGGACACCGAGTTCGCGTTGGCGCTGATCGACTTGCGCAAGCGCGGCCACGTGGTGGTCGCCGTCGACGTGCTTGAAGGCGCGCCGTTCGAGCAGCAGCAGGAGCCGCTGATCGACCGGATGTGGGCGTTGCAGCGGTCCGCGATGTATCGCGACATGGCCACCGTCGGCGTGGACGTGCTGCGCTGGCCGGCGGACAGCACCCTGGACCAGTCGATGCGGCTGCTCACCGGGCGTCGCCGCCGCGGGCGGCGCTGACATGAAAGAGCCGCTGTCGCAGGCGTTGTCCGCCGGATGCGGGCTGCTGATGGCGGCCGCAGCCGCGGCGGGGGTGGCCGGTGCGGCGCTGGCCGCCGCCGTCGCCGCGGCCGTCGCGGTGTTGGCCGGGGTGACCTATCGTCCCGCCGCCACCGTTGCCGCCCTGCTCACCGTCGTGGCGATCACGCTCGGTGACCCGGCGGCGCCGCTGACCGCGCTGGCGGGGCTGGGCGGCGCCGGCTACCTGGTGTTGCGGCACACCGGAACCGTGACGGTGCCGACCCTGACCGCGGCCGCGGGTTTCAGCTTCGCCGGCCTGGTCGGGACCGCGTTTCCGCTGTCGCTGCCGTGGCTGCCGCTGCTGGCGCCGCTGGCGGTGTTCGGGATCTACGCGTTAGCGCTGCACCCGTTCCTGGGCGCGCCGCTGCAGCTTAGACGGAGGCAGCGTCGTTGAGGGCGTCCAGCGTGCTGGTCGCCTCCAGGTACTCCTGGACCCAGCGCTCAATGACCGACGCCGTCTTTTCCACCTTGGTGAACTGACCCACGACCTGGCCGACCGGGTTGAACGCGACGTCGACGGTCTCGTTGGGGTACTTGTGCGTGGCCTTCACCGCCATCCCGGACACCATGTACTGCAACGGCATCCCGAGCGGCTCCGGGTTGCCCGGGGTCTGCCAGGCCTCGGTCCAGTCGTTGCGCAGCATCCGGCACGGCTTGCCGGTGAACGACCGGCTGCGGACGGTGTCGCGGCTGCTCGCCTTGACGTAGGCCGCCTGCTGCACCGGGGTGTTCTCGGCCTCCTCGACCATCAGCCACTGCGAGCCGGTCCAGGCGCCCTGGGTGCCCAGCGCCAGGGCGGCGGCGATCTGCTGACCGCTGCCGATGCCGCCGGCGGCCAGCACCGGGCGCGGCGCGACCTCCTTGACGACCTGCGGCCACAACACAATCGAGCCGACCTCACCGCAGTGGCCGCCGCCCTCACCGCCCTGGGCGATGATGATGTCGACGTCGGCCTCGGCGTGCTTGCGGGCCTGCGACGGCGACCCGCACAGCGCGGCCACCTTACGGCCCGAGTCGTGGATGTGATTGATCATGTCCGCCGGCGGGGTACCCAGCGCGTTGGCGATCAACTTAACCTTCGGGTGCCGCAACGCCACCTCGACCTGCGGGGTGGCGGTCGCCTCGGTCCAGCCCAGCAGCTGCAACGCGTTGTCGGCGCTGTCCTCGACCGGGACGCCGTGGTCGGCCAGGATCTTGCGGCCGAACTCCAGGTGCTCCTTGGGCACCATCGCCTGCAGCGTCTTGGTCAACTCCTCGGCGGACAGGTTGGCGTCCATGCCCTCGTACTTGTTGGGGATGACGATGTCGACGCCGTACGGGTGATCGCCGATGTTCTCGTCGATCCAGTTGAGTTCGATCTCCAGCTGCTCGGGCGTGAAGCCGACCGCCCCGAGCACCCCGAAGCCACCGGCCTTGCTCACCGCGACGACCACGTCGCGACAGTGGGTGAACGCGAAGATCGGAAATTCGATGCCGAGGTCATCGCAGATCGGGGTATGCATGCCTGCTCCTAAGCGGGACGAAAGGCGACCAGAACCAAATTTGAAACGTGTTCTAGTTTAGTACCAGATTCCCGCCGTGAGGGCCAGCGGGCGCCACGAATCGCAAGTTTTTGCGCCGTCCCGACGCGGTGCGCATCCCGCCCCGGCGCGCGGGCGGGGGCGGGCAGCTCAGACGGTGACGATGGTCGCCGAGGCGGTGCCCGGCGCGCCATAGACCTGCGCGAATCCCACCCGTGGCGTCCCCGGCACCTGCCGCTCGCCGGCCTCGCCGCGCAGTTGCCGCACCAGCTCGTGCACCTGCCGCAGCCCCGACGCGCCGATCGGCTCGCCGTTGGCGATCAGCCCGCCGTCGGTGTTGATCGGCAGTGAGCCGGCGATCTCGGTGGCGCCGTCGGCGACTAGCTTCTCTTGTTCGCCGTCGGCGCAGAACCCGGCCTCGGCCATGTGGATCACCTCGGCGCCGGCGTCGGTGTCTTGCAGCTGGATCACGTCGACGTCCTCGGGGCCCACCCCGGCCGCCTCGAACGCGGCGCGCGACGCGTACACGGTGGGGGAGACATCCTCATCGATCGGCGCCGAGGTGGCGTGCACCTCGTAGGCGCCGAAGCGGCGGGTGCGAATCTCGGCGGCCCGCAGGTACACCGGTTGGGAGCTGAACCGGTGCGCGATGTCGGCGCGGCACATGATGACCGCCGCGGCGCCCTCGTCCGGCGCGCAGAACATGTACTGGGTCAGCGGGTAGTTCAGCACCGTCGAGTTGAGGATGTCTTCTTCGGCGATGGGCTTGCGCCGAAACGCGTTGGGGTTCAAGGCGCCGTTGCGGAAGTTCTTGGCGGCCACCTTGGCCAGCGTCTCCTGCGATACACCGTGGTCGTGCAGGTAGCGGTTGGCCTTCATCCCGAAGAACTTGGTGGTGACGAACTGCCCGTTCTCGGCGTACCAGGCCGGCAACGCCAGCTTGGCCGGGTCGTCGGTGAACGCGCCGCGCGGATGCTTGTCCAACCCGACGGCGATCCCGACGTCGTATTTGCCCAGCTTGATGGTGTCCGCGCACAGTTGGATGGCGCTGGCCGCGGTGGCGCAGGCGTTGAACACGTTGGTGAACGGAATGCCGGTCAACCCCACCAGCCGGGTCACCGCATCCGGGTTGGACACCTCATAGCTGCCGCCGACACCGAACTGGATGTCCTTCCAGCTGGCGCCGGCGTCGGTGAGCGCGGCCTGGATCGCCTCGGCGCCCATCTCCATCGCGGGTCTGCCGTCGAACCGGCCGAACGGGTGCAGGCCCACGCCGACAATCGCAACGTCATTCATGATTTGCAGACTCCTTGGCTCTTGGCTCAGACCGGCTGGAATGCCCAGGTCACGATTTCGGTCCCGTCGCCGTCGACGTAGAACGGGACGAAGACCAACTCGACGTCCATGCCGAACTGCAGCTTGGCCGGGTCGTGCTCGGTGAGCCGCGCCTCCACCCGGACGACATCGCCGAGCTGGACCAGGCCGACACCGAACGGGGTGAAGCTCGCGGCGGTCTCGCCGCCGGCGTACGGCAGCTTCGGCACGAACCCCTGCGTCGTCCAGGCCACCAGGGTGCCGCGGCGGGGGAGCCGCAGCTCGGACATTCCGGGTTCGCTGCACTGCGGGCAACGGGATTGTTTGGGCCACGTCGTCGCACCGCACGCGTCGCAGTGACTGCCGACCAGCTGCGGATTCTCCTCCGGCCAGGTCGAGACTTCGGGCGCGAGCACCTTCTGTGTTTGCACGGCGTTGACGATAATCGGAAATGCGATTCTCGTCTAGAGCGAACGAGCGTGTTGGAAGGTGTTTTGGCTGCGCTGGCGGCCTCGACACTGCATCCACGGCGTCGAGCCTGAAGTGAGAGCGACTTTGCGGCCAGAATCACGCCCTGGTTACAGGCTGGGCGCCCTGGTCGCAGGCTGGGCGCCGTGGCCGCAGGCTCGACGCCGTGAATGCGGTCTCGACCGGCAGCCCCGCCGATCAGCCCGCGGTGTAGAGGCCCTTTCCGGTGACCAGCGGGAGGTCCAGCGTGGTCCGAATGCCCGGCGGGGCCGCCACCACCGCGGGGATGGCGTTCACGATCCGCCCGGCCGCGGCGACGATGGCGGCGTGGTTGTGGTCGCCCTTGCGGCTGGAGGGGCAGATGTCGACGGCATACGAGGGTTCGCCGACGATTTCGACGCGGTAGGACCCGCCCGGCTGCGCGGGCTGCCGCCAGTCCGGCCGCAGGTCTTCACGCAACCGGGTGATGTGTTCGATGACGATGGCCGGATGGCCGCCCACCATGCCGCGGATCTCGAACCGCAGCGCGGCCACGCTGCCCTTGGCGACGTGGCCGGCCGCGATGTCGAACGCCTCGGGTGCCGGCTCCTGCTCGTAGCTTTCGGTGATCTCGTCGACCTCGATGCCCAGCCCGGCCGCCAGCTGGCGGATCGTGGTGCCCCAGGCGATGCTCAACACCCCCGGTTGCAGCAGGATCGGCAGCTCGCCCAGCGGTTTGCCGAAGCCCATCACGTCGAACATCACCACGGCGCCGTCGTAGGTGGCGTAGTCGGCGATCTCCAGGCACCGCACCTGTTCGATGCGCTGGCAGGTGCCGGCCAGTGCGAACGGGATCAAGTCGTTGGCGAATCCGGGGTCCACGCCGGTGATGAACAGGCTCGACCCGGCTTGCCGCGCAGTGTCTTCCAACCCGGCGATGTACTTCTCGGGCATCACCTGCCACGGGTACTGCAGGATCACCGGCGCGGACCCGACGACGTTGATCCCGGCGGCCAGGAAACGCGCACAATCCGCCATCGCCTCCGGTGACCGGGTGTCACCCATCGCGCAGTAGACGACGCATTCGGGCCGGGCGGCGAGCACCGCGTCCAGATCATCGGTCGCGGTGACCCCGGTGGCTACCTGCAGGCCGGCGAGCTCGCCGGCGTCCTTGCCCACCTTGGCCTCCGACGACACGCACACCGCGACCAGCTCGTACTGCGGATCGGTGATCAGCTGGGTCAGCGCCAGCCGCCCCACGTTGCCGGTGCCGACGTGCGCCACCCGGATCGCCATGATGTCTCCTTACCGGACCCTGTTGTCCTATTGCGTGACACCGTAACAAGTTGATGCACTGCCAGTCTGCGCATCCGAGGGCCGGAATGAAACAGGTTCTAGTTCCGCCGGTTCTGGGGTAGCCTGACCCGTCATGGGACGCGTGGACGACAAAGTTGCATTGATCAGCGGCGGCGCGCGGGGCATGGGCGCCGCGCACGCCCGCCTGCTGGTGGCCGAGGGCGCCAAGGTGGTGATCGGCGACATCCTCGACGAGGACGGCAAATCGCTGGCCGACGAGCTCGGGGCCGCGGCCCGCTACGTCCACCTCGACGTCACCGACGCCGACCAGTGGAAGGCCGCGGTCGGCACCGCCGTCGACGAATTCGGCAAGCTCAACGTGTTGGTCAACAACGCCGGCATCGTCAACGGCAGCCTGCTGCAGCAGTTCGACCTGGCGCAATGGCAGCGGATCCTCGACGTCAACCTCACCGGCACGTTCCTGGGCATGCAGGCCGCCGCCGATCCGATGATCGCCGCCGGCGGCGGGTCGATCATCAACGTCTCGTCCATCGAAGGGCTGCGCGGCACCCCGTGGGCGCACGGCTACGTGGCGTCGAAGTGGGCGGTGCGCGGGCTGACCAAGTCGGTCGCCATGGAGTTGGCGCCGCACAACATCCGGGTCAACTCGATTCACCCCGGCCTGATCCGCACCCCGATGACCGAGAACGTGCCCGAGGACATGATCAGCATCCCGCTGCGCCGGGCCGCCGACCCGATCGAGGTGTCGACCTTCGTGTTGTTCTTGGCCAGCGACGAGTCGTCCTACGCCACCGGCACCGAGTTCGTGATGGACGGCGGCACGGTGTCCGGCATCCCGCACAAGGGCTAACCGCGCCGGACGGCGGTGATGTACTCCGAGTGCAGCACCCGATCGACCTGCACGTCGACGTCGAGCGGGGTGCGGCCGTAGCGGGTCTGCAGCTGCGGGGAGGTGCTGACCGCCTCGACGGTCCACCCGCGCTCGGCGAGCCAGGCGGCGGGTTCGGCCCGGGCATCGCGGGGATAGGTCAGCGCGGAGAAGTCCACCTCACTCGAGGACGTCAAGCCCGGATAGCGCTCGCCGAGCGCGGCCAGCCGCCCCCAATCCGATCCCGTGCCCAGCGCGCCGACGGCCAGCCGGCTGCCGGGCGCGGACAGCTCACCGATGCGGGTGAACAGCGCGTCTTGCGCCGGGCCGGTCAGATACGGCAGCAGACCCTCCACCGACCACGCGGCGGGCTGCCGGGCATCGAACCCGGTGGCGGTCAACGGCGCCGACCAGTCGTCGCGCAGATCCGTTGCGACCTCGCGTCGTTGGCAGCGGGGCGCGGCGCCGTGCTGCGCGAGGACGCCGGCCTTGAACTCGAGAACTTTGGGCTGGTCGACCTCGAACACCGTGGTGTGCGCGGGCCAGTCCAGCCGATAGGCGCGCGAATCCAGCCCGGCCGCGACAATGACCGCCTGCCGGAGGCCGGTCGCCGAGCCGAAGAAGTCATCGAAGAACCGGGTCTGCACGCCGTAGAGGCGCGGAAAGACGGTGGCGTTGTCGGAGGTGGCGGGGTTCGCCAACAGGCCGGTCAGATACGGGTCGGCGGCGGCCGCGATGAACAGCTGGGCGTAGTCGTCGGTCACCAACGGGTGCGGGCTGGTCGCATGCAGCGCACGCCAGCCGGCCACCACCAGTGCGGTGTAGCCCACGCTGCTCACGATGTCCCAGTCGTCGTGCTCCGAGCGTGCCCACGATGCTGCCATCCGCCCAGTTTCCCACGCTTGCGGTCGATGGCCGTCCGGCGACAACTGCTAGCGTGAGCGCCGGCTTGCAGTACAGGAGGGATCGCAATGATGACCGCAATCGACCAGCGCCAGGAGCTGCACCGGCTCGCCGAGGAGCACGGGTGGCAGCGCAACGAACGCGACCGCGTTGACATCTACATCCGCGGCCGGGACCAGGTGCACGTGGTGTGGCGGGGCACCGAGGCGATCAGTGGGGGATCGCGGTACGAGGACTACATTCTGGGCACGTACTCAAGGGATTTGGCGACGGTCCAGGGCTGGCTCAAGCGTTAGTCAGCGGGTGGTGACCGCCCGCAGCAACCCCACCCCGAAACCCGCGACGTGGCGCAGGGATCGGCTGCTGGCGCGGGTGGGTCGAGGCAGCTGCAGCACCGGCCAGCCGTGCGTGGCGGCCGCGGCGGCTAGGCCGGGACGCGGGTTGACCGGCCGCGGTTGGCCGACCATCGACATCAACGGCACATCTTCGTCGCCGTCGGCGTAAAAGTAGCTGTCGGGCAGGCCAATCCCGTGGTCGGCGCTGAATTTCTGGACTAGCACGGCTTTTTGCGGGCCCCAGACCACCGGGGTGACGATCCCGCCGGTCAGCCGGCCGGCGTCATCGAGTTCGAAGTGGTTGCACAACACGCGGGTGATGCCCAGGTAGCGGGCCACCGGTTCGGCGTGGATGGTCAGCGCCGAGGAACTGAGCACGACGGTGTGGCCGCGCAGCTGATGCGCCTGCACGATCTCCTGCATGCGCGGGTAGACGCGGGTGGCGATGCGCTCGACGAACAGCCGCTCACCGAGTTCGTCGAGGTCGGCGATGGATTCGCCGCGCAGATATCCCGCGGCCCGTACCAGCAGCCGGGCGAACTGCATGCGGCCGAATCGGTACCGCAACGCGGCTTCGACCACGCCCAGCACCTCGCCGATCCGGGCCTGCCGCCGGCGGATCCGATCCCCGGCGTGCGCGGTCGCGGTGAAGCCGTCGACCAGCGTGCCGTCCAGGTCGAAGAATGCGCCGATGCGGGGTCCGGGCGGGCTCGCGGCGATCTCCGGGAGCGGATCGAAGGGCGCCGGCGGCTGCATCTAGTCGATGTTACGGTCCGTGCCGGGCGACCGCCCGTCACCGCCGCGCCCAATCACCGCCGTGGCACTCCTTCGCAACGGTTCCATAAACCGCCACTCGCGTCGCTTGAGTAACTTGCGTAACTGGCTAGCTTCGGTTTCGCACGTTCAGTCGAACTGATTTAGGAGCACCATGTCACGTATCCGCAACTGGATGGTCTTGACCGCGGGCGCGGCCGCGGGCCTGTTCATGACCGCTCTGGCGACCAGCGCCAGCGCGGCGGCCGACACCGCCGCCCCGAGTAACCCGGCCCCCGGGCTGCCCGGTCTGGTGTCGCAGGTGGTCACCTCACCGGCCAGCATTCCGCAGCAGATTCTGCAGACCACCACCTCGGCGCTCACCGGCGCGCCGGCGACCCCGGCCACGCCGCCGCCGCTCGCCAGCGCCTCGGTCAACCTGCCCAACCCGGCATCCGCCACCGGCACCGCGCCGGTGGGGCAGTCCAATCTGCCCGGAGTGCCCGGGATTCCCGGGACCGGCGACCTGAGCCGGATGCTGCCGGTGCCGATGCCGAACTTCGGGACCGCCCCGGTGGCACCGGTCCGGGCCCCGGCCGCGACGGTTCCCGGGTTGGCCGCCCCCTCGGCGCCGGTCGCGGCGCCGCCGGCGCTGAGCCCGTTCCCGGTGTCCGGGCTGCCCTGATCGATCTCGGCGGCGCAGCGAAATACGCTGTCCGCCAACCGAAGCAACGGGTAGGCGGGCGATACGCGACGTCTGGTGCGTAGTCTCATTGCGGTGAGTGCACGTGCAGGCATTGTGGTCACCGGGACCGAGGTCCTGACCGGACGAGTTCAGGACCGCAACGGCCCCTGGCTCGCCGACCGGTTGCTCGAGCTGGGCGTGGAGTTGGCGCACATCACGATCTGCGGCGACCGTCCCGGCGACATCGCGGCCCAACTGCGGTTTCTGGCCGACGAGGGGATGGACCTCATCGTCACCAGCGGCGGCCTGGGCCCGACGGCCGACGACCTCACCGTGGCGACCGTGGCCGAATTCTGCGGGCGTGACCTGGTGCTGGATGGCGCGCTGGAGGCCAAGATCGCCGCGATCCTGCGCTCCCTGATCGCTCGGGTCGGGCCGGTGGACTTCGACGCGCTGCTGGCCGCCAACCGCAAGCAGGCGCTGATTCCGGCTGGGTCGGAGGTGATCGACCCGGTCGGAACGGCACCCGGTGTGGTGGTGCCCGGGCGCCCGACCGTGGTGGTGTTGCCCGGGCCGCCGCGCGAACTGCAGCCGATGTGGGCCGCCGCGGTGCGCACGGCCGCGGTGGCCCAGGCGATCGCCGGACGCACCATCTACCGCCAGGACACCGTGCGGATGTTCGGGTTGCCCGAGTCCGGGCTGGCCGACACGCTGCGCGATGCGGCGCAGTACATCCCCGGTTTCGAACAACTGGAGATCACCACCTGTCTGCGTCGCGGCGAGGTCGAGATGGTCACCCGGTATGAGCCGGCCGCCGCCGCGTCGTATGCGCAGCTGGTGCAGTTGCTGCGGGACCGCCATCCCCGCGAGGTGTTCGCCGTCGACGGCGCCCGGGTCGACGATCAGGTCGCGAAGTTGTTGACCGGACGTCGGATAGCCACCGCCGAATCCTGCACCGCCGGGCTGCTGGCCGCCCGGCTGACCGAGCTGGCGGGCGCGTCGGCGTATGTCGCGGGCGGGGTGGTGGCCTACGCGAACGACGCGAAAACCGCACTCCTCGACGTCGATCCGGCGGTGATCGCGACGCACGGGGCGGTGTCCGAACCGGTCGCGACCGCCATGGCGGCCGGTGCGCTGCGCCGGTTCGGCGCGGACACCGCGGTCGGGATCACCGGCATCGCCGGCCCCGGCGGCGGCACCGAAGAAAAACCGGTCGGCACAGTCTGTTTCAGCGTGGTGCTCGCCGACGGCGCCACGCTGACCCGCACCGTCCGGCTGCCCGGCAACCGCGCCGACATCCGGGAGCGCTCGACGACGGTGGCGCTGCACCTGCTGCGGCGCGCGTTGAGCGATCCGACCGCGGCCATTGCGCAATGCTCGTCCACCGCGTCTTGACCCGGCCACGATCGGGTTGGGCGTAGCGCGGCGGACTCCCGGCTTTAGCCGTGGGGGTGAGCGCGTCAAGTTCGTACTCGTGGCGGCCACTGCCATGTGGGGTTTCGGCCTGTTGAGGTAGTAGATAGCTGCTCGTTGTCTAGTGTTGTCGGTTGTGGGTGTTACGTTGCGGTCGAGCGCGAATATCGCGTTTCAGTGCGCATATCACGTGGTGTGGTGTCCGAAGTATCGCCGCAAGGTGATCGGCGGGCCGATGGAGACGCGGCTGAAGCAGATCATCGGTGAGGTGATCACGGAGAAGGGGGCGTGGTTGATCGAGATGGAGACCATGGTTGATCATGTGCATCTGCTGGTGGAGGTGGATCCGCAGTTCGGGGTGCACAGGCTGGTCAAGGCCATCAAGGGGCGTTCGTCGCGGGTGTTGCGGGAGGAGTTCCCGTGGCTGAAATCCAAGCTGCCGTCGTTGTGGACGAACTCGTATTTCGTGGCGACGGTGGGCGGGGCGCCGCGTTCGGTGATCAAACGCTACGTGGAAACCCAAAAGGACCGGTGAGGTCGTGTTGACGGGGCGGCGGTTTCGGGTGGAGTTCACCGCCGCGCAGGCAGAGTACGCCGAGCAGGTCGGCGCGGCGTGTCGTGCGGTGTGGAACGTCGGGTTGGAGCAGCGGCGCGAGTACCGCCGCCGGGGGGCGTGGATGAACTACGGCCCGCAGGCCGCCGAGCTCGCCGACGCCAAGGCCGAGCACCCGTGGCTCAAGCAGGTGCCGGGGCACTGTCTGCAGCAGACGTTGATGGACTTGGACAAAGCCTGCCGTAAGCACGGCACATTTCGGGTGCACTGGCGCTCAGGTCGGCGCTGGTCACCGTCGTTCCGGTTCCCCGAGGGCAACAAGATGGTCGTGGAGAAACTCAACCGCCGCAAATCTCGGGTGAAGCTGCCCAAACTGGGCTGGGCGAAGTTCCGCTGCTCACGCCCTTTGGTTGGGGAGAGCATTCGTTCGGCCACGGTTTCGCGTGAGGGTGGTCAGTGGTTTATCTCGCTGCTGGTCGACGACGGTAAAACCACCCCGGACTGGCACGCCGCACCCGGTAGCGCGGTGGGTGTGGATCGTGGTGTGGTGGTCGCGGTCGCCACCAGCGACGGGCAGCTGATCGACCGTGAGTTTGTCACTGCCGGTGAGCAGCAGCGCATGCTGGTGTTGCAGCGGCAGTTGGCGCGTGCGGGTACGCACTCCAGTAACCGCGCGAAAATCCGCGCCCAGCTGGCCGGGCTGCGGGCACGGGAGCGTCGCCGCCGCCAGGACTTCTGCGCTAAGACCGCCCACCATCTCGCTGGCGCCAACGCAGTGGTGGTGCTGGAGACATTGCCGACCAGGAATATGACTCGTCGGGCGCAGCCCGTCGAAGACCCCGAACACCCGGGCCGCTGGCTGCCTAACGGGGCGGCCAGCAAGTCCGGTTTGAACAAAGCAATCCTGTCGAAAGGGTGGTATCGGTTTGAAACAGCGTTGACGTCGGCGGCCCGCTATAGCGGGACGCAGATTGTGAAAGTCCCGGCAGCGTTCACCTCACAACGGTGCTCGGCATGTGGGCATGTGGACCCTAAATCCCGTGAGAGCCAAGCGGTATTTCGGTGCACCTCATGCTCGGTGTGGCAGCACGCGGATACCAACGCCGCCAAGAACATCCTGGCCGCAGGGCTTGCGGTCACCGCCTGCCGAGAACTCACCGCGCCCGCGGGCGCGGTGAGGACGTCGAAGCAGGAACCAGCAGGAAACCGCGAGGAATTACTGCTCCAACCCCCGGCTGGAACCGCAGCATGAAAGGGTTGGAATCCCCGGCTTCAGCCGTGGGGAGGACGTCAACGGTGGTATGAACGTCCGTAGTCCAAGGAGTTGCGGACATGGGTTGGTTCACGGCACCCGACTATTGGCTGGCCCGGCTGCTGGTGGAGCGCGGCATCGCGGCCATCTATCTGCTTGCGTTCGTCGCGGCCGCCCGCCAGTTCCGGGCGCTGATCGGCGAACACGGCATGCTGCCGGTGCCGCAGTTCCTGGACCGGCAATCGTTCCGGCGTGCGCCCAGCATTTTTCACCTGCACTATTCGGACCGGTTCTTCGCGGCGGTCGCCTGGTTCGGCGCGACTCTGTCGGCGGCCATCGTGGCCGGGGCGGCCAACCTGGTGCCGTTGTGGGCGGCGATGCTGGCCTGGCTGCTGATCTGGGTGCTGTACCTGTCGATCGTCAGCGTCGGGCAGACCTGGTATTCGTTCGGCTGGGAGTCCATCCTGTTGGAGAGCGGATTCCTCGCGATCTTCCTGGGCAATGACCGCGTCGCGCCACCGGTGCTGACGATCTGGCTGGCCCGCTGGCTGGTCTTCCGGATCGAGTTCGGGGCGGGGTTGATCAAGCTGCGCGGCGACTCGTGTTGGCGGAATCTGACCTGCCTGTACTACCACCACGAGACCCAACCGATGCCCGGGCCGCTGAGCTGGTTCTTCCACCACCTGCCCAAGCCGCTGCACCGGGTTGAGGTGGCGGGCAACCACTTCGCCCAGCTCGTCGTGCCGTTCGGGCTGTTTGCGCCGCAGCCGGTGGCCAGCGTGGCGGCGGCGATCATCATCGTCACCCAACTGTGGCTGGTGGCCTCGGGGAACTTCGCCTGGCTGAACTGGGTGACCATCATCTTGGCCTGCAGCGCGATCGACGCGTCGTCGGCGGCGGCGGTGCTGCCGCTACCGGCCTCGCCCGCCCTGCCCGCGGCGCCGCCCTGGTTCGCCGTGCTGGTGATCGCGTTCACCGCGGCGGTGCTGGTGCTCAGCTACTGGCCGGTGCGCAACATGGCATCGCACCATCAGCGAATGAACCTGTCCTTCAACCCCTACCACTTGGTCAACACCTACGGGGCGTTCGGAACCGTGGGCCGGATCCGACGCGAGGTAATCCTCGAAGGCACCGACGAGTCCGAGATCACCGACCAAACCGTATGGCGGGAATACGAATTCAAGGGCAAGCCGGGCTCCGTGCACCGACTGCCGCGGCAGTGGGCGCCTTACCATCTGCGGCTGGACTGGCTGATGTGGTTCGCTGCCATCTCGCCGCTGTACGCGCAGGGGTGGCGGGCCGCGTTGTTGGCGCGGCTGCTGAAAAACGACCGCGCGACGCTGCGGCTGCTGCGACACAACCCATTCCCGAATGCGCCGCCCCGCTACGTGCGGGCGCTGCTGTACACCTATCGCTTCACCACCTGGCAGGAGCTGCGCCGCGACCGGGCCTGGTGGCATCGCACCCTGATCGGGGAGTACCTGCCGCCGGTCGCGCTGCGCACGGCGGGTGCGGCCTCCGAGCCCCGCGACTGACCGGGGCCTCGAAGTCCTTGCCTCATTACGACACGAGCGGTAGCGTAATCGCCATTACGAAACCAGAGGTAGCGTAATTCCGAAAGGATTGCCTCGATGCGCAGCCGCTACGCCGGTGCACCGTTCACCACGCCGACGCCGGCGATCGCCGCCGCGTTGGAGGACGTCAGCATCCCCACGCTGCTGCTGTCCCTGGTGCACATCACCGGCGACCCCCGGTTCATCCGGGAGTTCAAACCCGCGGGCTTGTTCCTCAACGAGATCCAGGGGTTCATGTCCGAGGAGGACAAAGCCCGGGCCCGGGCGGCGGCGCTGCCGGTACTCACCGACTACCGCGACCGCGG
Source organism: Mycobacterium sp. pUA109 (assembly GCF_041287095.1). Classification (NCBI taxonomy): domain Bacteria; kingdom Bacillati; phylum Actinomycetota; class Actinomycetes; order Mycobacteriales; family Mycobacteriaceae; genus Mycobacterium; species Mycobacterium sp. pUA109. Next base: position 149,168 of record NZ_JBGGKS010000009.1, read on the forward strand.
CTGCCCCGAGCCCGCACCGCTGGGCCACGAACTCATCGCCGAAATGATGGACTGGGCGGCCTGTGAGCAGGTTCCGCCCGATTACCTGCCGCTGCTGGCCGAGGAGATGGACCTCGACGGGACCGACCCGCGCCGGCCGGCCCCGGTGGATCCGGAGCGGGCCGCCGAGCTGCCGGTCGTCGTGATCGGATGCGGCGAATCGGGGATCCTGGCCGGAATCCGGCTCAAACAAGCCAACATTCCGTTCACGATCGTGGAGAAGAACGCCGGGCCTGGCGGAACCTGGTGGGAAAACAGCTATCCGGGTGCGCGCGTCGACGTCGCCAACCACTTCTACTGCTACAGCTTCGAACCCAACAACGACTGGTCGCACTACTTCGCCGAACAACACGAACTGCGCGACTACTTCACCGCCGTCATCGCCAAACACGGTATCGGCGAGCAGGTGCTGTGGCAGACCGAAGCCGTTGGTGCGCACTGGGATGACGACGACGCGGCGTGGACGGTGTTGCTGCGCGCGCCGGACGGGTCACCCAGCAGGGTGCGCGCCCGCGCCGTCATCACCGCGGTCGGCCAGCTCAACCGCCCGCACATTCCGGATTTCGAGGGTGCCGACACCTTCGCGGGGCCGGCCTTTCACTCGGCGCGCTGGGACCATGCGGTCGACCTGACCGGTAAGCGGGTGGCGCTGATCGGCGCCGGCGCCAGCGGTTTTCAAATCGCGCCCGCCATCGCCGCCAACGTGCAACGGCTCACCGTCTTCCAGCGCACCGCCCAGTGGATGTTCCCCAACCCGATGTATCACGACCGGGTCGGCGACGGGATGCGCTGGGCGATGAAACACCTGCCGTTTTATGGCCGCTGGTACCGGTTCCTGGTGCTGTGGCCCGGCGCGGACAAGGGGCTCGACGCGGCGCGGGTCGACCCGAATTACCGCGACCAGGATTACGCGGTCAGCGACATCAACGCGGTGGCCCGGGTGATGTTCACCGATTGGATCACCAACCAGGTCGACGGTGACCAGGAGCTGCTGGCCAAGGTGCTGCCCGACTATCCGGCGACCGGCAAACGCACCCTGCAAGACAACGGCAGCTGGTTGGCCACCTTGCGGCGCGACAACGTCGAGTTGGTGCGCACCCCGATCCAGCGGATCACGCCCCGCGGCGTGGTCACCGCCGACGGGGTCGCCCACGACGTCGACGTCATCGTCTACGCCACCGGGTTCCGGCACACCGAGGTGTTGTGGCCGCTGGCCATCACCGGCCGCGGCGGTGCGGACCTGCGCTCCCGCTGGGGTCAGCGGCCGTCGGCGTACCTGGGGATCACCGTGCCGGACTTCCCGAATCTGTTCCTGATCTACGGGCCCGGCACCCACCTCGCGCACGGCGGCAGCCTGATCTTTCACTCGGAGCTGCAGATGCGCTACATCAACCACTGCCTGGACCGGCTGGCCCAGCCGAAGGTCCGCTCGCTGGAGCCGACCGCCGCGGCCACCGCGGCCTGGCATGCGCGCACCCAACGGGAGATCGCGAAGATGGTGTGGTCGCAGCCCTCGGTCAAACACTCCTACTTCAAGAACAGTGACGGGGAGATCCACACCGTGAGCCCATGGCGGCTCACCGAGTACTGGTCGGCCGTGCGGGAACCCGATTGGTCCCAATTCGTGCTGCGGGAGGAAAACTGAGATGCGCGCGGTAGTCATCGACGGTCCCGCCAGCATCCGGGTCGAGGGCCGGCCCGATCCGGTGTTGCCCGGTCCCGACGCGGCGATTGTCGCGGTGACCGCGGCCGCGATCTGCGGATCCGATTTGCACTTCTACGACGGCGAGTATCCGCTGGCCGAGCCGGTGGCGCTGGGGCATGAAGCCGTCGGCACCGTGGTCGAGGTCGGGGCGGCGGTGCGTACCGTCGCGGTGGGCGATCAGGTGCTGGTGTCGTCGGTGGCCGGGTGCGGGGCCTGCCCGGGCTGCGCGACCCGGGATCCGGTGATGTGTTTCTCCGGCCCGCAGATCTTCGGGTCCGGGGCGCTCGGCGGCGCCCAGGCCGAGCTGCTGGCGGTGCCGGCGGCACACTTTCAGCTGCTGGCCATCCCCGACGGGATCAACACCGAACAGGCGCTGTTGTTGACCGACAACCTGGCCACCGGGTGGGCCGCCGCCCAGCGCGCCGATATCCCGGTCGGCGGCACGGTGGCGGTGCTCGGGCTGGGCGCGGTGGGGCAGTGCGCGCTGCGCAGCGCCTTCGCCCACGGCGCGGCCACGGTGTTCGGCGTCGACGGGGTCGCCGGGCGGCGGGACCGGGCCGCGGACGCGGGGGCCACACCGGTCGAGGTGCCGGGCACCGCGGCCCTGTTGGCCGCCACCGGCGGCCGGGGCGTGGACGCGGTGATCGACGCGGTCGGCAGCGACGCGTCGATGACCGATGCGTTGGCCGCGGTGCGGCCCGGCGGCACCGTGTCGGTGGTCGGGGTCCATGACCTGGCGCCGTTTCCGTTCCCGGCGCTGGCGTCGCTGCTGCGCAGCGTCACGCTGCGGATGACCACCGCGCCGGTGCAGCGCACCTGGCCGCAGCTGATTCCATTGCTGCAGTCCGGCCGGCTGGATGTCGACGGCCTGTTCACCAACACCTTGCCGCTCTCCGAGGCCGCCAAGGGGTATGCGGCGGTGGCCGCGCGGTCCGGGGAGGAATTGAAGGTGATCCTGAGGCCGTAGCCCCTAACCCGCTAGTGGCACAGCGGTCACGTTGGTCCCGGACGTCACTCCAGCCTCGGATTTGCGGCCAGGTGGTGTTGCGCGAAAGCGATAGCGCATCCGATACCACCGCCGGGTGGTATCGCGGGCGCTATCCGTTTGGAGAACATCCTCCTGCTCCAGCCAGGGACTGCCGAGGCTGCTGGGGCACCTGAGGTCAGTCCCCGGCGGCGAATTCGGGGGCGAGGTCGTGGATCCGGTTTTCCCGCTGAGGTGTACCTTCCAAGGCGCTGGCGCCTTCCTTGCTACCTGATTGCTACTCGAGTAGCATCACCGTATGAAGCTCAGCGTGAGCCTGTCGGACCAGGACATCGCGGTGTTAGACGAGTACGTCAAGAGGGCCGGTCTGCCCTCGCGATCGGCGGGGCTGCAGCGTGCGGTGCAGATGCTGCGCTTTCCGGGCCTCGAAGAGGACTATGCCGAGGCGTGGGCGGAGTGGGTATCGGATGAGAACGCCGAGTCCTGGGAGGTTACCGTCGGGGATGGCGTGAGCGATGCTGCGCGGTGAAATCTGGCAGGTCGACCTGGAGCCCATCCGCGGTAGCGAGGCGAGCAAGCGGCGTCCGGCGGTCATCGTGAGCAACGACCGCGCCAACGCCACCGCGGCGCGCCTGGGTCGTGGTGTGGTCACGGTGGTGCCGGTGACCAGCAATACCGACAAGGTCTACCCGTTTCAGGTGTTGTTGTCGGCAGCGGCCAGTGGACTCGCGGTCGAGTCGAAAGCACAGGCCGAGCAGGTGAGATCCATTGCAACACAGCGGTTATTGCGTCGCATCGGTCGCGTTTCCGCTCCCGAACTCGCGGAGCTCGATGATGCGCTGCGACTCCATTTGGCGCTCTAACCTGCTCGTGGCACAGCGGTCACGTTGGTCCCGGACGTCACTCCAGCCTCGGATTTCCGACCAGGTGGTGTTGCGCGAAAGCGATAGCGCATCCGATACCACCGCCGGGTGGTATCGCGGGCGCTATCCGTTTGGAGAACGTCCTCCTGCTCCAGCCAGGGGCTGCCGAGGCCGCTGGGGCACCTGAGGTCAGTGCCCCAGCGGCGGTTCACGGCGCCTCGCGCACCAGATCGGCGCTCGGCTGGGTCCCGAACCGGATTCCGGTCGCGTCCTTACCCAGCAGCGATAAGACGGCGACCACCACCAGCACCGGGCCGATCGTGACCGCCAGCGCGAACGGATAGCCACGCGACGCGGCCAAATGCTCCTGCAACGGCAGGTTCAACGCCGGCAACAGATTGCCCAGCTGGTAGGTCACCCCGGGATAGAAACCGCGGACCGCGTCCGGCGACATTTCGGTCAGGTGCGCCGGGATCACCCCCCACGCCCCCTGCACGACGGCGAACATCAAAAACGCGCCCAGGCACAACAGCGCGGCCGCCTGCGAGTAGGCGAACAGCGGCACGATCGGCAGCCCGGCCAGCGCGCAGAACACGATGGTGTAGCGGCGGCCGTAGCGCTGGGACAACGAACCGAACACCAGCCCGCCGATCATGCCGCCGAGGTTGTAGATCACCACGATCCACTTGGCGGTCGCGCTGGACAGCCCGGCCCCGTCATGGTGGACGGCGGACAGGAACGTCGGGTACACGTCCTGGGTGCCGTGACTCATCCAGTTGAACGCGGTCATCAGCACCACCAGATAGAGGAACCGGCGGATAATCCGCGCATCGCGCAGCACGTCGCGAATCCTGGTACGGGTCACCCGCATCCGGTCGTGGGCGGCCTCCCACACCTCGGACTCCTTGACCCGGAACCGGATGATCAGGCTGACCAACGCCGGAAGGATGCTCAACCCGAACAGCCAGCGCCACGACAACCCCAGCCAGTTCGTCACCAGCAGCGACGCCAACGTCGCCAACAGATACCCGAACAGGTAGCCCTCCTGCAGCAGCCCGGAGAAGAACCCGCGCCGCTCGACGGGGACCTTCTCCATCGCCAGCGCGGCGCCCAATCCCCACTCGGCGCCCATCCCAACGCCGTACAACAGCCGCAGGATCACCAGCACGGTGAAGTTGGGTGCGAACGCACACAGGAACCCGACCACCGAGTAGAACACCACGTCGACCATCAACGGCACCCGCCGACCGACCCGGTCGGCCCACAGCCCGAACAGCAGGGCGCCCACCGGGCGCATGGCCAAGGTCGCGGTGGTGAGGAATGCAACTTCGGTGGTGCTGCGCCCAAAGCTTTCGGCGATGTCGGCGTAGACCAGCACCACGATGAAGTAGTCGAAGGCGTCCATCGTCCACCCCAACAGCGCCGCCACAAAGGAGTTGCGCTGGTCGGCGGACAGCCGCGTCATCGCGTCACTGCCCCGGGCTGAGCTGCTGGAGTGCGCGCAAAAATGCGCGCCGGTCGTCGGTGGACAACGTTCCCAACCATTGCTCCTCACCCCGCTGAATCTCTTCTTGGACAGCATCTTTGACGTCCCGCCCGGACGAAGTAATCGCCAGCAGGCGCACCCGGCGATCGTCGGGGTCGGGCCGGCGTTCGATATAGCCCCGCTGCTGCAGCTCGTCGAGGGTGGGGATGATCCGGGTCTTATCCGCGCCGATCGCCTCGGCCAGGGCTGCCTGGGTGCGCATGGGGGAGCGGTCCAGTGCCAGCAGCACGGTGTACGCCCACATCGACAGCCCGTGGGCCTCCAGCACCGGAAGTTCGGCGGCGATCAGCTCGCGCACCAACGGAGCAAGCATGGCCGCCAAGTCGGCGCGCTTCGTCCGCGACGTCATGGCGGAGATGCTAACCATTGACCAACGATATGCAGACGCGTACGATAAGCCGATGAATATTAATGAGGGAATCGGGGCGGACCTGCGGCCGCTGCACCGCATCGCCGTCCAAGCCAGCGTCGACGCGGTGAAACTGGTGTCGCGCGACGACCTGGCGCGCCCGACGCCGTGCGCCGGCTGGGACCTCGCGGACCTGCTGGCCCATATGACCGTGCAGCACCGCGGCTTCGCGGCGGCCGCGCGGGGACGCGGCGCCGCGCTCGCGGTGTGGGACGTCGCCGCGGTGGCCGGAGCGGTCCGGGACGATCCGGCGGGTGCGTACGCGGCGGCGGCGACGGAGGTGGTCGACGCGTTCGCGGCCGACGGGGTGCTCGACGCGCCGTTCGCGTTGCCCGAGCTGGCCGCGGAGGCGGTTTTCCCCGGCGCGCTGGCGATCGGATTCCACTTCGTGGACTACGTGGTGCACGGCTGGGACGTCGCCCGCAGCATCGGCGCGCCGTTTGAGCTGCCGACCGAGGTGGTCGCGGCGGCGCTGCCGCTGGTGTTCGCCATCCCCGACGGCGAGTTCCGCACCATGGACAACGCCCCCTTCGGGTTGGCCCAACCGATCCGCGGCGACGCGACCGACTTCGACCGCATCCTGGCGCATCTGGGCCGCTCACCACAGTGGTCGCTGGCTACTCGGTGAGCACCGGAGCCGACATGTGGGTCGCCGCGACCCGGCCGCGCAGCACCGCCGAGCCGTGCGCGGCCCACCGCCGTTGTTCGTCGGGGTCGGCCTGGGTCAGCGCGGTCCGCGAGCACAGCACTCGGGCGTCGGTGGCCTTGGCGTGATCGGCCAGCCGTGCCGCCTCGTTGACGGCGTCGCCGATCACGGTGTACTCGTAGCGGTTTTCGCTGCCGATATTGCCGGCGAACACCGGTCCGGCGGAGACCCCGATCCCGAAATCCACCATCGGCAACCGGCGCAGCTGGTGGCGCAGGTCGCGTGCGGTCGCCAACGCCGCCGAGGCCGCGCCGTCGGTGCGCAGCGGCGCACCGAACACGGCCAGCGCCGCGTCGCCCTGGAACTTGTTGATCAACCCGTACCGCTGGTCGACGGCGGCGACGACGATGCGGAAGAAGTCGTTGAGCACCTCGGCGACCTCTTCGGGGGGACGGGAGGCGGTCAGCGTGGTTGACCCGGCCAGGTCGATGAACAGGATGGCCACCTGCCGCACATCGCCGGTCAGCGTCTCCCCGGCTTGCACCGCGCGGTTGGCGACGGCGGTGCCGACGTGCCGGCCGAACAGGTCGCGTAGCCGGTCGCGCTCCTTGAGGCCGGCCACCATCCGGTTGAATCCGCTTTGCAGCCGCCCGATTTCGGATTGCTCATACACGTCGACCACGTTGTCCAGGTGGCCGTGTTCGATCTCGGCCATCGCCTCGACGACGTCGCGGACCGGGTCCGAGATCGAGCGCGCCACCAGGATCATCGCCCGCAGCCCCAAAAACAGCGCGACGAACGAGACCACCAGCACCGGCAGCTCCACCGATGCGGTCCGCTCAAGAATCCAGCCGTTCCACCGGCAGACGATCAGCATCACGACGGCCGCACTGGGCAGCGCACTGGTCACCACCCACATCGTCACCAGCCGGGCCAGCACACCGGGGGCCGTCTCGCGGCTCTCGAAATCCGCCGATGCCGCGGCCACGATGGGACGCAACGTGCGTTGGGTGAACAGCAGGCTGGTGCACACCGTGGCCGTTCCGCCGAACACGATGGCCAGCACCACCAACAGCGTCAACCGGGCGCCGGCGCCCAGGGCGATCAGCACGACGACACCGCCGCCGACCCACGTCGACAATAGGATCGCCGACTGGTTGCGCACCAGATTGATGGCGATGCGGCGCTGCCGCAGGTCGGGTTCGCGCCCGGCCACAAACCATTGCAGCGAGGACGCGATCGTCACCGCGCCGGCCACCGCCGCCACCACGGTGCCCACCCCGACGAGCACCGCCGTGGTGATCAGGGTGTCCGCGCCCCATAGCGTGCTCAGGCCGGCTTGTGTCTCGCCGCTGAGTGACACCATCACCGCGACGACCTCGACGGCGGTGAGCAGGTGGGCGAACGCCAACCCGGCCGCGTAGCGAGTCCCGAGCCGGACGGTGGGCGAAATCACTTCTGCCCGTGGCTGTCCCAGATTTCAATCATGGTGCGCAGGATCTCCTCGCCGCGGCCCAGCCCGGCGAGATGGCTTTCGCCCGGCAGGTGGTGCAGCTCGGCGTCGGGCAGCCGGGACACCACGTGCTCCCCGTGCGCGAACGGCACGATGTGGTCGTGGTCGCCGTGCCACCAGCGCACCGGCACCTTGACCTCGTCGAGCCGGAATCCCCAATCGCGGGAGAACAGCACGACGTCGGCGAACGGTGCGCCCAGTTGTTTGCGGCTGCCGTTGAGCAGGTCGTCGAGGAACATCGCCCCGAACTCGGGCCGCAGCAGCAGGCGGCGGTCGGCTTCCGGGGAGACCCGCGCGTACAGCCGCAGCGCGGGGGAGGCGAGCGGCCGGATGGTCCGGATCACCGCGCTGGCGGTTAGGCGCAGCGGGGTGCCGGCCACCTGCAGCAGCGGTGCGACCAGTGCGGCCAACGCCACCACACCGCCGCCGATCGCGTCGGGGCCGCTGGTCGGGGCGACACCGCCGAGCACCCCGGCGGCGACCACCCGGTCGGGCATGGCGGCCGCGCATGCCAGGGCGTACGGGCCGCCGCCGGACAGCCCGACCACCGCCATCTTGTCGGTGCCGAAGGTGTCGGCGATGGTGCGCAGGTCGTCGGCGAACGCCGAGAGGGTTTCGTACTGGTGGGGCGTCGACGATCCGGTCCCGGGCCGGTCGACGCCGATCAGCCGGATGCCGTGGTGCTGGGCGAACACCCGCGCCTCGGTCGGGATCTGCCGGCGGGCCCCCGGCGTGCCGTGCAGCCAGAAAATGGTGCGACCCTGCGGGTCGCCGAACTCCGCGAACCCGATCTGGCGGTCCTCGCCGACGGCGATGTTGCCTTCGATCTTGGGCCGGTCAATTGCGACAACCATGCGCAAGAGTGTTGCACGCGTGGTGTGCCGATCCCCCCGCTTTGCCAGTTGTGGTGTGGCGGGCGCTCCGCACTGCTGACATCTTGATGACTTGCAGAGCCACTAAGATGTCACCATGCGGACGACGATCCGGCTCGACGATGGCCGCTACACCGTCCGGCCGACCGGCCAGGGGGGTTTGCGCCACGGGGTGGATCTTTCGTCGAATGCGTCCGTCACCGAGACAATGCACGAAGGCGAATCACTCGATACCTTGCGCTGACGTTAACAATCTGCGGACGCTGGATCACAGCTCCAGCAACACGGTCACCGGACCGTCGTTCACCAGCTCGATCTGCATGTGCGCGCCGAACACCCCGGTTTCCACCTGCGCACCCAGCGCCCGCAACGCCTCCGCGAAGGCCGCGACCAGCGGCTCGGCGACCGGGCCCGGCGCGGCGGCGTTCCAGGACGGCCGCCGGCCCTTGGCGGTGTCGGCGTATAGGGTGAACTGGCTGACCACCAGGATCGGCGCTCCCACGTCGGCGGCGGCCTGTTCGCCATCGAGAATGCGCAGCCGCCAAAGCTTTTCGGCCAGTCGCTGCGCCTTGTCGACGTCGTCGCTGTGGGTGACACCGACGAATGCCAGCAGTCCATGCCGCTCAGGTCGGACCGCACCGACGACCTGGCCATCGACCGACACGCTGGCCGATGAGACCCGTTGCACCAGAACCCGCATGGGCGTCGATGCTGCCATCGGTGCGTGCGGGTGGCCAGCCCGGGTAGGCTCGGCCTGATGCCGGAGGTGAGGTAGATGTCTGTCCTGGTCGCGTTTTCCGTCACACCGCTGGGCGTCGGCGAGGGCGTCGGGGAGATCGTCGCCGAAGCGGTGAAGGTGGTCCGGGAATCCGGGTTACCCAACAAGACCGATGCCATGTTCACGGTGATCGAAGGCGACACCTGGACCGAGGTGATGACCGTGGTGCAGCGTGCCGTGGAAGCCGTCGCGGCTCGCGCGCCCCGGGTCAGCACGGTGATCAAGGCCGATTGGCGGGCCGGTGCGGTCGGCGCCATGACTGCGAAGGTGGAGTCGGTGGAACGGCATCTCAGGCGCGACGCCGACAGCGGATAGCTAGACGGCCTGATTCGAGTCAGCGCGGCTCGGGCAACTGGCCCAGCAGCTCGTCGAGGAAGCCGCCCGCCTCACGCCCGGCCGACTCGACGTCGCCCGCGGCGATCGCCGCGATGAGGTCGTGGTGCCCGATCCGGTCGGCCTCCACCGGTTTGGCGCTCGTCGTCGCCACGCTGGCCATGATCACCTCGGTGAGCCCGCGGTACAGCTCGGTCAACACCGGGTTGTGCGCGCAGCGCACCACCGCGAAGTGCAGTTCGGTGTCGGCCCGGACGAATTCGTCGCGCCGACCCTGGCGCTGCAGGGCATCGCGGCGCTCCAACAGGGTGCGCAGCTCGCCGAGATCCTGCTCGGTGCGGGCGGCGGCGGCCAGCCGGGCGCCCTCCACCTCCAGGCAGCGCCGCACCTGCAGCACGTCACGCAACTCCGAACCGCACAGCCGACGCAGCGCGCCGGAGACCTCGCTGGTGGCCCGCACGTAGGTGCCGTCGCCCTGCCGGACCTCCAAGATCCCGCTGTGGGCCAGCGCGCGCACCGCCTCGCGCACGGTGTTGCGGCCGACCCCGAGGGCCTGCGCCAGCTCCGGTTCGGTCGGAATCCGGGACCCGACGGGCCACTCCCCGGACGTCACGGAGTCGCGCAGCTGCCCAATGGCCTGGTCAACGAGGCCGGCGCGGTGCGTGGTGACCAACGGCACACCGTGCTCCCTTCATCCAATCATGGGATGTATGGGATCATACCCCAAGTGACCTGCGCAGACCGGAGCGACATCCTCGACCAGTACGAGCACGACCTCGAACTGGAACTGGAGGGCGCCACCGAACTGCGGCCCGCGGCGCTGGCCGCCGGCGGCGTGGTGCTCGCCGTGGCGGTGGTGTTGACCGCGCTGAACCTGCGCCCGGCGATCACCAGCGTGGGGCCGCTGCTGCCGGAGATGCGCGGCGCGCTGGGCGCCTCGGCGATCTGGGCGGGTGTGCTGACCACGTTGCCCGGATTGTGTTTTGCCGCGGCGGGACTGGCCGCACCGTGGTTGTCGCGGCGCATCGGGCTGGGCCGGGCCATCTCGGTCGCCCTGGTCACGCTCACCGTGGGACTTCTGGTGCGGGTGCTCGACGGCCCGGCGGTGGTGATCGGCGGCACGCTGATCGCGACCGCCGGTATCGCGCTGGTCAACGTGCTGATCCCGGTGGTCATCAAGGGGTCGTTCCCCGCCCACGTGGGGGTGATGACCGGCATCTACACGGCGGCGCTGCAGGGCGGCGGGGCATTGGGCTCCGGGCTCACCCCGACCCTCGACCACGTGTTCGGCGGCTGGCGCCCGGCACTGGGCGCGTGGAGCGTGCTGGCCGTCGTCGCGTTCGTGGCGTGGCTGATCGGCTCCCGCGGTTTCGGGACCGGCGACGCCGCGATGTCGACGACCGCGTCGCGGGGCCGGTCGCTGCTGCGCAGCAAGCTGGCCTGGACGGTCGCGCTGTTTTTTGGCACCCAGTCGTTTCTGGCGTACGTGGTGATGGGCTGGCTGCCCGAGGTGCTCATCGACACCGGAATGAGCGAGGGACGCGCCGGGCTGCTGCTGGGACTGATCTCGCTGATCGCGGTGCCGATCAGCCTGTTCGTCTCCCCGCTGGCCGCCCGCCAGTACAGCCAGACCGGATGGATCGTGGGGCTGGGCGTGTTCGGGCTGGCCGGGGTGGTGGGCCTGCTGCTCGCCCCGGCCGCCGCGCCACTGCTGTGGAGCGTGCTGGTCGGGCTGGGCATGAGCGTGTTTTCGTTGGCCCTCACCGTGATCGCGCTGCGGGCCCGCAACACCGAGGACACCGTGCGGCTGTCCGGGATGGCGCAGGGTTTCGGCTATCTGCTCGCCGGGGTGGGCCCGTTCCTGTTCGGTCTGTTGCACGACCTGACCGGCGCCTGGACCGCGCCGTGGCTGATGATGCTCGCCGTGTATCTGGTGCAGATCGTGATGGGGGCGCTGGCCGGCCGCAACCGGTACGTCTAACCGGTCGGCGCGGCCGGGAATGGAAACGACGTCACCGTGGTTGCAGGCCGCGTCGGTGTTTTCTGGTGTGAGGAACTGAGCATGAACAATCGTCTGCTCGTCGAAGACCCGTACGTGCACCTCGCGTCGGATGGTGTGAATTACGGCGCTAATGCGATCCGCTCGGCCATTTCGACGGCCGCATTGTTGGGGCTGCTGATCACCGCGTTTCTGTTGGTGCTGGTCTAAGCGACCAACCCTCGCCGGCTCAGTTCACCGGCGCGTCGAGAATGGGCCGATCGACACCGGCGCCGGGACCGTCGAAATGCCACCACTCACCGGAGTAGACCGTCAACCCGCCCGCGGTCATCGCGTCGCGCAGCGCGGCGCGGTTGGCCACCGCCTGCGGGTCGACGCCGTCGGTGGCGAACGCCAAAGCGCGGGGCGAGAAGTCGTCGAAGTCAGTGCCCATGTCGGCAAGGCGCCCGTCGGCGCTGGCCATCGTCACATCCACCGAGCGGCCGGCCTCGTGGCTGCGCGCAAACTGGCCGGGCCGGGCCACCCAGTTCGGGTTGGGGACCGCCTCGAACATCCGGACCTGCACCGCATGCGGCCGGTAGCAGTCCCAGAACAGCAGTACCCGGCCCTGCCGCGCGAGCGCTGCGGAGGCCGCGGTGAGACCCGACGCCAGCGATTCGTGCACCAGGCAGCGGGCATCGGCGGGATACAACGGGGTGCCGACAAAATTGTTCGGGGTCGCATAGCGCAGGTCGATCAGGGCGCTCGGAACGACGCTGCGGACGTCGACCAACCCGGCCGCGCGGGCTTGCGGGCTGACCGGGGGCACCGCGGGCGCGGCCGTACTCACACCGCCGGTGCCGCACATCAACACAACTACAGAACCGACCATGCGCCGCACCGCCACCATTCGGCCATTGTCCACCACCGATGCCCTGGCGGGACCGGTGGCGCGAGTGCTGCAATTCATCCAGGGGGAACCGGTGCTTTAACGGGCGAAGCGCAAGGGGATGAGACGATGCGCAGGTCGGTGGCCGCCGCGGGTACGGCGACGTTCTTTGTGGTGGCTCCCGGCACCGTCGTGGGGGTGATCCCGTGGCTGATAAGCCGCTGGGAGCTGGCCGGTTTCACTCCGGCGTGGCGGCTTGCGCAGGCCGTGGGCGTTCTGCTGATCGTTATCGGCCTTGTCCCGCTGGTCCATTCATTCGTGCAGTTCGCCAAGGCGCTCGGCACACCCATGCCGCTCGCGCCGACACAGCACCTGGTGATCACCGGGTTCTACCGCTTCGTGCGCAACCCGATGTATGTCGGACTGTTGTTCATGATTGTGGGTCAGGCAGTGCTGTTCGGTAGTCCCGGTGTGTTGCTCTACGCCGCCATCGCGTGGGTCGTCACAGCGGCGTTCATTCGCTGGTACGAGGAACCGACGCTGGCCCGCCAGTACGGCAGCCAATACGACGAATACCGACGCAACGTGCCGGCCTGGCTACCGCGCTGGCGTCCCTGGATGCCGCCCAGACAGTCGTAGGTAACGAATCGGCCCGTAGCCGGGTGGGTCCGATTAACGCTCTTCGCGGTCTCGCGCAAGGGATTCAAACGCATCCGCAGTCGCACGATCGGCGGGAAAGAGCAACTCGATCGCCAATTCTGAAATCGTGACTTCAAACGGCATGTCGAACGTGCCGAACATGCCAAAGAACGACCACTCGCCGCCGTCGGGCGCCCGGACTCTGACCGGGCCGAGGCTCTGCGCGAAGTCGGATTCGCTTGCCGGATCGCGCTCGTCGTCGACAGGCATGTGGTGCTCAAACGCCTCAAGGAGCTGTGCGAGCTGCTCGTCTGCGGTGACGGCGAGTTGGCGTTGAACGCGATCACGAAAGTAGGCCATCACGTCGCGGGCGTTGATGATGCGCGACATCAACGCCAGGCCGACGCCCAGGACGTTGACCGGAGGGTCGAGGAGTGCGGGATCGATGCCTTCGATGAACGGTTGGATGGCGGCGTTGGCGGCGACCAGGTACCAGTGACGGTCGAAGACCACCGCCGGATACGGCTCGTGACTTTTCAGAATCCGCTCCAGTGCCTCACGGACCGGAGCGAGTTCGGGTGCGCCGAACGGGTGCTCGGGGAATGCTGGCGCGTGCCCGGCGGCGAGCAGCAGCCGGTTGCGCTCCCGGAACGGGATCTCGAGGCGGTCGCCAACCCGCAGCAGCATGTCCCGCCCGGGCTTGGAGCGGCCGGTCTCGACGAAACTCAGATGGCGCGCCGATACACCCGCATCGAGAGCAAGCTCTAGCTGGGTCAGCCGCCGTCGCTGGCGCCACTCCCGCAGCAGCGGCCCGACCTGAGGAGCGGAGCCGGTGGTCGCCATCGGCACTGACTGTAACCGCACCGGGTTCGCAGCTCGATTACCCCGAGGTAATCGACAACATGACCTTGGGCCGGGACGATCCCTGGTAGGACCTTAGGAGGACGAGATGACCACATTGCTCCGACGGCTGGTCTGCGGCGCAGCCGGCGTCTCGATGATCATGGCATTGCTTCTGCCCTGGACCAGTGTTCAGAGCGCCGATCGCGGCGGCTGGGAGTTGTGGAAGCTCACTTTTCCGCTCTGCGTGCTCGTCGCCGCGTGCGCATTGACCACGGCGATCACCGGCGGACAGTTCGGCCTAAACAGGCCGGATGTTTCGATTATCGGCGCCACCGACCTTCTTGGTGTAATCACCACGGTGACTCTGGCTTGGTTGCTGTTTTACGACTTCCCAGCTCACGCCAGCCGCCAGCCAGCCCTCATCCTGGCGCTGCTATCGGCAGCCGCGGCAGCCTTTGCAGCTGCTGACTACGGCCCGCTGCGAGGAGCACCTCTATTTCCGCGGATGGTCGATCAGCGAAGCAGTAGTCGCCCGTCTCAAAGTCTTTCCAAATCCTCGGCGAAGTAGTGGCCCTGGTCGAGGTCCGCGAGCAGGCCCGGCCGGGTCGGTCGCCAGCCCAGCCGCTGCTGGGTCAGGGCGCTGGAGGCTCGGATGTCGAGCGCGAAAAACGCGCCGAGCCAACCGAAGTGGTCGAAGGCCTGCTCGACGGGGATCGAGGTCACCGGCAGGTTCAGGTGCCGGCCGATGACGGTGGCGATGTCGCGGACCGGGATGCCCTCCTCGGCGACGCCGTGCCAGATGGTGCCGGCGGGCGCCTGCTCGAGGGCCGACCGGAACAGCTGCGCGGCGTCGAGTCGGTGTACGGCCGGCCAGCGGTTGGATCCGTCGCCCGGGTAGGCCGAAACGCCCTTGTCTCGGGCGATGTCGATCAGCCGGGGAACGAAGCCGTGATCGCCCTCGCCGTGCACCGACGGTGACAACCGCACCACCGACGCGCGCACCCCCTGCGCCGCCAACGGCAGCGCCGCCGCCTCCGAGGCGCGCGGCAGGGCCGGGTCCGCCGGATCGGTTTCGGTGATTACCCCGTCCACGGCGGCACCGCCGAGGCCGGCGGTGACGACGAGGGGACGACCGGACCCGGCCAGCGCCGCACCGAGCGCCTCGATGGCGCGCCGATCGGTCTGGCCCGCGCCGGCGTAGTCGGTGAAGTCATGGTTGAACGCCAGGTGCACGACGCCGTCGGACCCGGCGGCGCCCGCGCACAGGCTGTCCGGGTCGCCCAGATCGCCGCGATGCACCTGGGCCCCGGCGTCCGCCAGCGCCCGGGCCGAAGAATCCGAGCGCGCCAGGCCGACGACCTGATGTCCGGCGTCGAGCAGTTCGGCGACCACGGCGGAGCCCACAAAACCGGAGGCCCCGGTGACGAATACCCGCATATTTCCACCTTCCGAGAAGCCGCCCGAAGCGGCAATGACAGTTACTGTCATCAACCATAGCACTGATGGCAGTCACTGTCATCACCTAGAATTGGGCGCATGAGTCGTTGGGAACCCAATGCACGCGGCCGCCTGGAGCAGGCGGCGCTGGAGCTCTACCACGAGCGCGGGTTCGATCAGACGACGGTGGCCGAGATCGCCCAGCGGGCCGGGCTCACCGAACGAACCTTCTTCCGGCACTTCGCCGATAAGCGCGAGGTGCTGTTCTGGGGGGAGGGGGCGCTGCACGAGCTGTTCGTGCACGCGGTGGCCGGCGCGCCGGAATCGGCGGCGCCGCTGGATGCGGTCGCGGCGGGTCTGACCGCGGCCAGCGACCTGTTCCACGACCGGCGGGAGCGGGCCCGGCAGCGTCAGGCCGTCATCGCCGCCAACCCGGCGTTACAGGAACGGGAGCTGGCCAAGCTGGCGTCGCTCGCCGCGGGGATGGCCGACGCGTTGCGCGGCCGCGGCGTGGCGGATCCGGCGGCACGGCTGGCCGCCGAGGCCGGGGTCGCGGTGTTCAAGGTGGCGTTCGAACGCTGGATCGACGACGCGAACCGCCAGGACCTCCCGGACCTCATCCGCGAGTCGCTCGCGGACCTCAAAGCGCTAGGCCGTTAGGCGGGCACCACCACGGTCAGCTGGCTGTCGTGGCGTTCCACCCGCATGCCGGCCCGGCGGGCAATGCCGGCCACCGCCGCGGCGTCGGCGGGTTCGGCGCGGCTGGTGGCCAGCGCCCGCGCCAGCCGGCCCTTGTGCGCCTTGTTGAAATGGCTGACCGTGCTGCGTCGGCCGTCGGCGTGCTCGGCGACCACGTCGACGCGGACGGCGCCCGGCAGCCTGCCCAGCGCGGCGTACGAACCGGAGCGCAGGTCGACGACCAACTCGCCGGCGGCGAGCTGGGTCAGCACCGGTTCCAGCGCCGGCCGCCACCGCGCCGTCAAACTGGGTTGTCCGGGCAGCTTGGAGGTCGCCGAGAGCCGATAGGCCGGCACCGGATCCTCGGCGCGCAGCAGCCCGAACAGCGCCGAACCGACCGCCAGCCGCGCGGTGGCGCGGGCGGCCGCCGCGCCGTGCAGCGACTCGACATCGAGCGCGTCATACAGCACCCCGGTGTAGCGGCGGATGGCCGGCAACGTCGGCGCGGCGCGCAGCGCCGCATTGCGGTCGATCTCGGCGTCCTGCGATGCGGACAGCCCCAACGCCCGTCGGCTGGCGGCGCGGTCGCCGGCCAGGGCGACGAGCTCATCGACCAGCGCGGTGCGCACCGGGGTCAATGCCGGCGCACTGAGCTCGTCCAGCCGCAGCGGCGGGCCCTCGCCACCACCACGTTTGGTCTCCGAGGGCGGCAACAGCACAATCACGGCGCCGACGTTAACCGTCGACGGGTGGCGCCGGCCCGCGGGGTGCGGCGGCCCCGGCAACCCGGGCGGCCAGGCACACCATCGCGCTGGCCAGCAGCACCGCCCCGATCGTGTCGGTGAGGTAGTGGTAGCCGCAGGCGATCAGCCCGAGCGCGCCGAGCGCACTGCCCACCGCCGCGACGGCCACCGCCCACCGTCGGCCGCCGGTCACCAGCACCACCATGCCCAACACCGAAACCACCAGTGCCGTATGGCCGCTCGGATATTCCAGGTACGTACCGTTGTGCCGGTCGAACCACCGCTTGAGCGCCTGGTCGATCGCAATGGTGGCGAACGGGCACACCAGCACCACCGCCGCCAACCGCCACCGCCGCCGATACAGCGCGGCCGCCACGCACGCGGTCAGCACCGGGCCGAGCAGCCACCAGTCGGTGAAGGCCAGCAGCCAGCGCGGCTGGGTGCCGACGACGTCGTGGGTGTAACGCGCAAACCCGTCGTCGACCGACGTCGAACCCGTGCCGACCGCCCACCCCAGCAGCAGCATCGCCGCCACCGCGACCGGCGGCCACCAGCGCATCACCCGGTCAGATGGGTGCGCTCGGCCGCGTTGATCAGCTCTTCGCGCGCCCGGGCGACACGGGAGCGGATGGTTCCCACCGGGCAGCCGCACACTTCGGCGGCCTCGGCGTAGGACAGGCCGAGCACCTGCGTCAACAGCAGCGCGTGCCGGCGGTCGGCGTCCAGGCCGTCGAGCAACATGCGGACCTCCACCATGTGCTCGAAATTGCGGGCCGGGCGGTGGCTTTCCAGCACCTTGTCCACGTCGACGCCGTGGTGGGCGCGGGGGCGGCTCTGGTTGTAGCGGATCTGGTCGACCACCACGCGGCGGGCGATGGACAGCAGCCAGGTCTTCGCCGAGGAGCGGCCGGCAAACCGGGGCAGCGCGGCGATCGCGCGCAGAAACGTCTCCTGGGTCAGGTCGTCGGCCGCGCCGGGATCCCCACCCAGGTAGGCCACGGACCGCCAGACATCCCGGTGGGTGGCGCGGATGAACCGCTCCAACGCGGCGGGGTCGCCGCGTCCCGCCGACAATGCGAGCCCGGTAATTTGGTCGTCGTCACCGGATGCCACAGGCGTTGACCCTATTCGATGTCGGCCGGGAACTCACCGGCAGCCCGACCCGACTACGCAACTGTGGCGAATACCACCGGGGGTGAGGAATGACTTTGGCGACCGTTGCGGCCCCCACCGTGGGCGTTCGGCGGATCCAGCTCGACGTCACCGGGATGACGTGCGCGGCGTGCGCGGCCCGGGTGGAGAACGCGCTGAACAAGCTCGACGGGGTGCGGGCCTCGGTGAACGCGGCGACCCGGGTCGCCACCGTCGACGCCGCCGGGGATGTCGAGCTGGGCGAGCTGTGCGACGCCGTCCGGCGCGCCGGCTACCGGGCCGAATCCCGCTCGGCGCGGCCGGTGGCCGACGCGGACCCCGACGCGCGCCAAGCCCGCGGCCTGTTGCTGCGGCTGGTGCTCGCTGCGGCCTTGTTCGTGCCGCTGGCCGGCCTGTCGGTGCTGTTCGCGGTGGCACCCGAGACCCGTTTCGCCGGCTGGGCGTGGGTGTTGACGGCGCTGGCGGCGCCGATCGTGGGGTGGTCGGCGTGGCCATTTCACCGGACCGCGCTGCGTAACGCCCGGTTCGGCACCGCCAGCATGGAGACGCTGATCTCGATCGGTGTCGGCGCGGCCAGCGTCTGGTCGCTGTACACGATCTTCTTCGAAAACCGTCCCGCCCGCGCCGACGGGGTGTGGCAGGCGCTGCTGGGCAATGCCTCCAGCTATTTAGAGGTCGCGGCCGGGATGACGGTGTTCGTGCTGGCGGGCCGGTATTTCGAAGCCCGCGCGAAGTCGAAAGCCGGCGCCGCGCTGCGGGCGTTGGCAGCGCTGGGCGCCAAGAACGTCACCGTGCTGCTGGGCGACGGCGACGAGATGGTGATCCCGGCCGCCGAACTCAAGGAGGGGCAGCGGTTCATCGCCCGCCCCGGTCAGGCCATCGCGGCCGACGGGTTGGTGGTCGACGGGACGGCCGCTGTCGACGTCAGCGTGCTGACCGGGGAGGCCCGGCCCGTCGACGCCGCCCCCGGCGCCAGCGTGGTCGGCGGCACCATGGTGCTCGACGGACGCCTGGTCATCGAAGCCGCCGCCGTCGGACCCGACACCCGGTTCGCGGGCATGCTGCGGCTGGTGGAGGAGGCCCAAGCCGACAAGGCCGACGCGCAGTGGCTGGCCGACCGGATCGCGGCGGTGTTCGTGCCTATCGTGCTGGTCATCGCAAGCCTGACCGCCACGGCCTGGTGGGTGGTCGACGGCGACGTCGACCGCGCGGTGGCGGCGGCGCTGGCGGTGTTGGTGATCGCGTGCCCGTGCGCGCTCGGGCTGGCCACGCCGACCGCGATGATGGTCGCCTCCGGCCGCGGCGCACAGTTGGGCATCTTCCTCAAGGGGCACCGGGCATTGGAAGCGATCCGCGCCGTGGACACCGTGGTGTTCGACAAAACCGGAACGCTGACGACCGGAGAGGCTGCGGTGACCGCGGTGGTGGCCGGCGACGGTTGGTGCACCGACGACATCCTGGGGTACGCGGCCGCGGTGGAATCCGGCTCCGAACATGCCGTCGCGCGGGCCATCACCCAGGCGCGGCCCGGTCGGCCGCCGCTGGGCGTCAACGATTTTCAGGAGATCGCCGGCAACGGCGTGACCGGAGCCACCGAGATCGGCCGGGTCACGGTCGGCCGCCCGGCGTGGGTCGCCCGCGGCCGGGTGCTGCCCCGTGACCTCGCGGTCGCGCGCAAGGCGGGTGAAGCACGCGGGGAGACCGTGGTGTTCGTCGCGGTGGGCGACGCGGTGTGCGGGGCGATCAGCGTCGCCGACGCGGTCAAGGGTTCGGCGGCCGATGCGGTGGCCGCGCTGCACCGCGACGGGTTGCGGACCCTGCTGCTGACCGGCGACAACGCGGCCACCGGGGCGGCCATCGCGGCGGCGGTCGGCATCGGCGATATCACCGCCGACGTCCTGCCGGAGGGCAAGGTCGCCGTCATCGAACGGCTGCGTGATCAGGGCCGGGTGGTCGCCATGGTCGGCGACGGCATCAATGACGGGCCGGCGCTGGCCTGCTCCGATCTCGGCGTGGCGATTGGCCGTGGCACCGATGTGGCGATCGGCGCGGCCGACATCATCCTGGTCCGCGACGGCCTGGACTCCGTCCCGCAGGCGCTGGGGCTGGCCCGGGCCACCCTGCACACCATCCGCGCGAACATGATCTGGGCGTTCGGCTACAACGCCGCGGCGATCCCGATCGCCGCCTCCGGCCTGCTGAACCCGTTGGTCGCCAGCGCCGCCATGGCGTTTTCGTCGTTCCTGGTGGTGTCCAACAGCCTGCGGCTGCGCAAGTTCGGCGCCTGACCGGTCACGCCGCCGAATCGTCGCGGTGCACGCTGCGCACCTGCGGGGGCCGGTCGTCGAGCGCGGCCGGCATCCGTGGCGGCGGGTTATCCCGGCGGGTGGCATGCCACACCAGCACGGCGAGGACGGCAGCCGCGGCGACCGGGACATGGCTGGCGATGCGGATCGTGGTGACCTGTCCGGCGAGCGCATCCGCGATCACGTAGCAGCCCAGCAACCCGACGTAGGCCACCAGCACGCAGGCCAGGCCCGCCGCGATCGGCGGAAGGAACGCGGCAGCGACGGTCGCGATGCCCAGCGCCGCGCACCAGGCGGTGGATTCGTTGAGCAGGTGGGCGCCGGTGGCGGCCCCGTGGTGCGCGGCAACCAGGCCGAAGTCCATGCCCGCCGCTTGGGCCACGGCAAGCCAGATCTGAATCAGGCCGAGCAGCGCCAGCCCGGCCCGCAGCCCGTACCGTCGGGACCCGCGCAGCAGCCCGACGGCGGCACCGAAGCGGCGGATGGCGCGGTCACCGGGCACCGGTGCGATGCCCCCGGCGCCGGCCAGGCTGCGCAGCTGAACCGCCTGTTCGCGGGCGGTCGCGTACCAGGCCGCGCAGGCCGGGCAGGACCGGACATGCTCGTCGACGCGAGCCGAGGGCACCGGCTCGGGCTCCCCGTCGATGCGGGCGGACAACGCCTCGCGCGCCACGTCGCAGTCCACCCCTCCATAGTCCCGTATCGCCGGACCCGATGCCGCATCACCCATGTTTTGTCGCCGAAACCGCCGAACCGCGTTAGAACGGGACGGGTGAGGACTCGTCGTCGCTTCGTGCCATCGGTAGCCGCGCTGCTGGCGGCGGGCGTGGTGCTGG
The DNA here is from genome assembly GCF_041287095.1 of Mycobacterium sp. pUA109. Lineage (NCBI taxonomy): Bacteria > Bacillati > Actinomycetota > Actinomycetes > Mycobacteriales > Mycobacteriaceae > Mycobacterium > Mycobacterium sp. pUA109. Next base: position 170,358 of record NZ_JBGGKS010000009.1, read on the forward strand.
TGCAGTGCAGCGACCCGCCGCCGCGGCCGGAAACCGTCCGCCCGTCGCCGGCCGCCCCGCCGACCAGCGCGCCGGTCGGCACGCCGCCGCCCACCCCGGTCGCCGTGCATCCGGTGACCGCGGCCGACCTGGGCGCCTCCTGGCAGCCGGGCTGCCCGGTCGACCCGGCGCAGCTGCGCCGCGTCGAGGTCCGCCACCTCGGCTTCGACGGCCAGCCGCACGACGGCGAACTCGTCGTGCACCAGGACCTGGTCGACGAGGTGCTGGCGATCTTCGACGCGCTGTACCGGCTGGGCTACCCGATCGAGAAGATCCGCACCCCCGATCACTACCCGCAGGCCGCCGACGAGTTGTCGATGGAGGACAACAACACGTCGGCGTTCAGTTGCCGCGGCATCCCCGGCAGCGACCGGTGGTCGCTGCACGCCTACGGTCGCGCGATCGACGTCAACCCGCTGCTCAACCCGTCCGTCCACGCGGACGGGGTACTCGAACCGTTGACCGCGGGGCCCTATGTGGACCGCAGCCGCACCGACCCGGGCATGTTGCACGGCGAGGATCCGGCCGTGCGGGTCTTCGTCGATCGCGGCTGGGAGTGGGGCGGTTCGTGGCGGTCGCCCATCGATTACCAGCACTTCGAACGACCCTGACCGGCGGCGCGACCGACATTTCGGATCGGCAAAAGTACGTCGATACCGTGGTGGGGCTTCGCGCGATTGGCGGCATCACGCTGTTACCCTGCGAAGGCTGGTAGTTGGCAGGCCGCGGCGCGGCCGACCGCCCAGCCAGTCCACCGAGCAGCGCGAACGTAGCTAAAGCAGGGTCATACGGAAAGAGTGTTGTGCGCACCGGAGAGATCAAAGCCCTAACCGGGCTTCGCATCGTCGCCGCCGTGTGGGTGGTGCTCTTCCACTTCCGCCCGCTGCTGGCCGAGGCGGTCCCGAATTTCAGCTCGGCGCTGGCCCCGGTGCTCAACTGCGGGGCCCAGGGCGTCGACCTGTTCTTCATCCTCAGCGGGTTCGTGCTGACCTGGAACTACCTCGACCGGATGGGGCCGTCCTGGTCGACCCGCGACACCGTGCACTTCCTCTGGCTACGGCTGGCCCGGGTGTGGCCGGTGTACCTGGTCACCCTGCATTTAGCCGCCGCGTGGGTGATTTTCACCCTCCACGTCGGCCACGTGCACCCGGAGGACATGAGCCAATTCACCGCCATCAGCTACGTGCGGCAGTTACTGCTGGTGCAGCTGTGGTTCGAGCCGTTCTTCGACGGCTCCAGCTGGGACGGCCCGGCCTGGTCGATCAGCGCGGAGTGGCTGGCCTACCTGCTGTTCGGCGTGCTGGTGCTGGTCATCTTCCGCATGACACACGTGACCCGGGCGCGCAGCCTGCTGGTGCTGGCGTTCGCGTCCGCGCTGCCGCCGGTGCTGCTGCTGCTGGCCACCGGCCAGTTCTACACCCCGTGGAGCTGGCTGCCCCGGATCGTCACCCAGTTCGTGGCCGGCGCGCTGGCCTGCGCGGCGGTCCGTCGGCTACGGCCCACCGACCGAGCTCGGCGCGGTGTCGGATATCTGTCGTTCGCGCTGGTCGCGGGGCTGGTGGGGGCCCTCTACGTGCTCGACGCGCATCCGGTGGACACCGTCAGCGACTCCAGCGGGCTGGTCGACGTGCTGTTCCTGCCGGTGGTGGTCACGCTAGCCATCGGGGTCGGTAGCCTGCCGCGGCTGCTGTCGACCCGGCTGATGGTGTACGGCGGACAGATCTCCTTCGGCCTGTACATGGTGCACGAGCTGGTGCACACCGCCTGGAACTGGGCGGTGAAGCAGTTCGAGCTCACCCTGCAGGACAGCGCCGGACCGTGGATCTTGCTCGGCGTGCTCGCCATCGCGGTGCTGGGCGCCATCGTGCTGTTCCACGGTGTCGAAGAGCCGGCCCGGCGCTGGATGCGTCGGATGATCGGCGCCGGCCCGGAGCCGGCCCCACACGTCGACCCGCTTGCCGACGCCGGCGAGGAGGACCGTGAGCCCGCCGCCGACGCTGCCGCGGTCGACGCGCCGGCACCCGACACCGATGCGGCCGGCGCCGCGGCCGACGAAACACCCTGTGCCCCAGACCTTATTGGGTACGCGGTACGCTAACCATCGCGCGCTCGGCGATTTGCGCTCTAGTCATACGGGTGGCGGCGCCGGGTAGGCCATAAGCTGTCGCTGATCGCGGTGCAGGCCATTGCGACGGCATGGACAGTGGAGGTAGCAGTGGGGCGGATCACCGCGTTCGCGATCGCAGTTGCCGTGCTGGTCGGTATCAGGCACCCGGTGCCGGTGCGGCCCTACGCGTTACGCAGCGCGGATTCGCCGCTGGAGCACGTCGCGGTGGTCAGCGACTCCTACACGACCGGCACCAATGAAGGGGGACTGGGCTCCAAAGCCTGGACCGCGCGGGCCTGGCAGATCCTCAGTCGCCAGGGCGTGCAGGTGACCGCCGACGTGGCCGCCGAGGGTCGGGCCGGCTATGGCGCGATCGGCGACCACGGCAGCACCTTCGGTGATCTGACGGTCCGCGCCGTGCGACCCGACGATGCGCTGGTGGTGTTCTTCGGCTCCCGCAACGACCAGGGCGTGGACCTACTCGCGCTGGCCGGGCTGAGCCACAACGCCTTCGATCTGGCGCACCGCACCGCGCCGGGAGCCAAACTATTGGTGATCGGGCCGGCCTGGCCGACCGCCGACGTCCCGGGGAACGTGCTGCAGATCCGCGACACCCTGAGCGCTCAGGCCTGGTTGACCGGGGCGGCTTTCGTCGATCCGATCGCCGAGGGCTGGTTCGTCGGCCGCCCGGATTTGATCGGCGCCGACGGCGTGCACCCCACCGACGCGGGGCACGCCTACCTGGCCGAGAAGATCGCCCCGCTGATCCGCGGGCAACTGCCGATGCGGGTGTAGCGGCTGCTCGACGGCCCGCCGGAGATAACGGAGCGGATGCTCTGTTATGGTGGGCGGGTGCCCCGGCCCCGTGTTCACGACCCCGATCGCGTGCTGGACGCGGTCGAGTCGCTGGCCGCGGCGTCCGGTCCGGCCGCGGTGACGATCCGGGCGATCGGTGCCGCGGTCGGCATGTCCAACGGGGCCCTCTACCACAGCTACGGGTCACGCGCCGGCCTGGCGGGGGCGGCGTGGCTGCGGGCGGGGCGCCGATTCCTGGGCCTGCAGCAGGACTTGGTCGAGGACGCGCTGTCGGACCGGGGACCGGCGGACGCGGTGGTGGCCGCGGCCGACGCCCCGGTGGTTTTCGCTGGGCGCCACCCGGAGTCGGCCAAGCTGCTGTTGACCATTCGCCGCGACGACCTGCTCGGCGAGGACCTGCCGACCGACATCGCCGCGCAGTTGGCCGAACTCGACACTTCGCTGGTCGCGTTGATGAGCCAGCTGGCCGCCGCGGTGTGGGACCGCAAAGACGCTGACGCCGTCGACACCATCACCACCTGCATCGTCGACCTGCCCACCGCCATCGTGCTCGGCCGTGAGCGACTGGGCAGCCCCACCGCACGCGACCACCTGCACGCCGCGGTGCGGGCGGTGCTAGCCGTCGGACCGCCACCACCGAAAGGACAGACCGCATGACCGTGACCCTCAGCTACGACGACAAGATCGCCATCCTCGATTTGGGCGAGGACGAAAATCGGTTCTCCCCAGAGTTTCTCGACGACATCGCCGCGAAGCTCGACGAGGTCATCGCCGCCGGTGTGCACGGCCTGGTCACCACCGCGACCGGCAAGTTCTACACCAACGGACTGGATCTGGACTGGCTCGGCGCCCACGGGGAGCGGGCCGACTGGTATGTCGGCAAAGTGCAGGGGTTGCTGGCGCGGATGCTGACGCTGCCGGTGCCGACCGCCGCGGCGGTGGTCGGTCACGCGTTCGGTGCCGGCGCGATGTTGGCGATCGCCCACGACTTTCGGGTGATGCGCGCCGACCGCGGCTTCTTCTGCTTTCCCGAGGCCGACATTCGGATTCCGTTCACTCCCGGGATGGCCGCGCTGATTCAGGCCAAACTCACCCCGCAGGCCGCGGTGGCCTCCATGACCACCGGGCGCCGGTTCGGCGGAACGGACGCCGCCGGCCTCGGCATCGTCGACGCCACCGCCGGCGAGGGGGCGGTGACCGCCGCCGCGGTCGAGGTGCTGCGCCCGCTGGGCGAAAAAGACCCGGGCACGTTGGGTGCCATCAAAGCCACCATGTTCGGCGCGGCCGTTACCGCGCTGCGGGCGGCCGGGGAACCAACCCGCGCCTAGCCGCTGGGTATCGACGCCTTCGGTAGCGGCAGGTGGTAGCTTCCGCGGCGGACCGTTGAGCTCGGCGCGCGAGCGTGCGCAAACCCGGTGATTCGCCCGGCGTGTCGACCGGGGACACGCACGCTCGCGGCGGATAGTGGGCCTCAGGTGAGGTCGAAGCGGTCGAGGTTCATCACCTTGTTCCATGCGGCGACGAAGTCCTGCACAAACTTCTCCTGCGCGTCGTCGGCGCCGTAAACCTCGGAAAGACCACGCAACTGCGAATTCGATCCGAACGCCAGGTCCACCGCGGTGGCCGTCCACTTGAGGGTGCCGCTGGCGCGGTCACGGATCTCGTAGACGTTCTCCGACGACTCCGACGCCTTCCACTCATTGCCCATGTCGAGCAGGTTCACGAAGAAGTCGTTGGTCAACACCTCGGGCCGATCGGTGAACACACCGTGCTTGCTTCGATCGAAGTTGGCGCCCAGCGCCCGCAGGCCGCCGATAAGGACCGTCATCTCCGGGGCGGTCAGGTTCAACATGAACGCCCGGTCCACCAGCAACATCTCCGCCGACAACTTCTCCTCGGCGCGAAGGTAATTGCGGAAGCCGTCGGCGCTCGGTTCGAGCACGGCGAACGACTCCACATCGGTCTGGTCCTGCGACGCATCGGTGCGTCCGGGCGTGAACGGCACCGTGATGGCGTGCCCGGCGGCTTTCGCCGCTTGCTCGACGGCCGCACAGCCACCCAGCACGATCACGTCGGCCAGCGACACCTTTTTGCCGCCGGACTGCGCGGCGTTGAAGTCCTGCTGGACCTTCTCGAGCGCCTGCAGCGCCTTGGACAGTTCGGCCGGGTTGTTGACCTCCCAGTCCTTTTGCGGCGCCAGACGAATCCGTGCCCCGTTGGCCCCGCCGCGTTTGTCGGTGCCGCGGAAGCTGGCCGCCGATGCCCACGCGGTGGAGACCAGCTGGGGGATCGACAGCCCGGAGTCAAGCAGCTTGCCCTTCAGCGCGGCGATGTCGGTGTCGTCGATCAGCGGGTGGTCGACGGCGGGTACCGGGTCCTGCCACAGCTGCGGCTCGGGAACCCACGGGCCCAGATACCGTGTCACCGGCCCCATGTCGCGGTGCAGCAACTTGTACCACGCCTTGGCGAACTCCAGCTCGAGTTCCTCGGGGTGGTCCAGCCAGCGCCGGGTGATCGGCCCGTAGATCGGGTCCTGGCGCAGCGACAGGTCCGTCGTCAACATGGTCGGCAGCCGCTTCACGGAGCTGTCGAACGGGTCGGGGATCACCGGTTCGGCGTCCTTGGCCGTCCACTGGTAGGCGCCGGCGGGGCTCTTGGTCAGTTCCCACTCGTAGCCGTACAGGATTTCCAGGAAGCTGTTGTCCCACTTCGTCGGGGTGTTCGTCCACACCACCTCCAGCCCGCTGCCGATCGCGTCGCGACCGACACCGGAGCCGAACGCGCTCTTCCAGCCCAGGCCCTGCTGCTCCAGCGGGGCGCCCTCGGGCTCCGGCCCGACGAGGCTGGCGTCGCCGGCCCCGTGCGTCTTGCCGAAGGTGTGCCCGCCGACGATCAGTGCGGCGGTCTCGACGTCGTTCATCGCCATCCGGCCGAACGTCTCGCGGATGTCGATGGCCGCGGCCAGCGGATCCGGCTTACCGTTGGGGCCCTCGGGATTCACGTAGATCAGACCCATCTGGGTGGCGCCGTGCGGAGCGGCGAGGTCCCGTTTGCCGCTGTAGCGTTCGTCGCCCAGCCAGGTGTCCTCGGGGCCCCAGAAGATCTCGTCGGGTTCGTAGATGTCTTCGCGGCCGAAGCCGAAGCCGAAGGTCTTGAACCCCATCGCGTCCAGCGCGTAGTTGCCGGCGAAGATGATCAGATCGGCCCAGGAGATCTTGCGGCCGTACTTCTTCTTGACCGGCCACAGCAGCCGGCGCGCCTTATCGAGGACCACGTTGTCGGGCCAGCTGTTCAGCGGCGCAAAGCGCTGCGCGCCTTCGCCGCCGCCGCCGCGGCCGTCGTGGATGCGGTAGGTGCCCGCGGCGTGCCAACTCATCCGGATGAACAGCGGCCCGTAGTGGCCGTAGTCGGCGGGCCACCAGTCTTGCGACGTCGTCATCACCTCGAGGACATCGCGTTTGAGTGCCTCCAGGTCGAGGGACTGGAATTCTTCGGCGTAGTTGAAGTCCTCACCCTGCGGGTCGGTCTGTGCCAGGTGCTTGCGCAGGACGCCCAGGTCCGGCTGGTCCGGCCACCAGTCCCGGTTGGTCATCGGCCGATGCGCCTTAGGGGTCGGGGAGGGGATTGCCGGGGCTTCGCTCTCGGACATGGGGTGGTTCCTTTCCGCGGTAGGTGAATTGGGCTGTGGTCAGGTGGGCGGTGTCGAACAGTTCGGGCACACACCCCAGTAGATGACTTCGGCTTCGTCCAGGGCGAAACCGCCGTCATCGGAGGGGGTGAGGCAGGGTGTCTCGCCGACCGCGCAGTCGACGTCCTCGATGGCCCCGCAGGAGCGACAGACCAAGTGGTGGTGGTTGTCGCCGACCCGCGATTCGTAGCGTGCGACGAAGCCGGACGGCTGGATGCGGCGCACCAGGCCCGCGGCGGTCAGCGCCGACAGCACGTCGTAGACGGCCTGGCGGGACACCTCGGGCAGCGCGGCGCGCACGGCTGAAAAAATCGTCTCGGTGTCGGCGTGCGGATGCCCGTGCACGGCCTCAAGTGCGGCCACTCGAGGCCGTGTCACACGCAGCTGCGCCGCACGCAGCTGCTCGGCGAAGTCCGCCGTGGACGGCATGGCACCCATCTGACGCTCTATTCTGGAATAAGTCAAGTCTTTTCCGAAAGATGGCCATGGCGGCTGAACCCTAGTTGGCACAAGGCATTCCAGCGATGCGCGAGCGTGCGCAAACCCGGTGATGACCTCCGCGTGTCGACCGGGGACACGCACGCTCGGCGAGAGGGGCTAGTCCTCTTTGCGGATCAGGCGGCCCAGGGCCTCACGGTCGGGGGCCAGCAGCTCATCGATGCGGGGCTGGTTCACGTCGGCGACGATGATCTCGCCGACCTCCTGGTGCACGTCGCGGAAGATGCCGTGCGACTTCATCTTCTGGGTCTGGTACTGGTTGTCCTCGGTGGGCGTGACGTAGTACACCGCGTCGGCCTTGAAGCGGTGCACCAGCCACAGGTGGATCAACGTCATCAGCCGCTTTTGCCGCAGCTTCTCGGCGAAGGTGTTCTGGTCGCGCACCGTCAGGATGCTGCGGCCGTGCCGGTCTTTGATCGGGTCGACGATCACGTTGGCGAGTTTGTCCTCGCCGTCGTAGATGCCGAGCTCCAGCACGTCCGAGCCGGGACGGGTCGGGCGCAGTTGCACGCGCAGCTTTTCGGGCATCTGGTAGTGCTCGCTCCACAGCGCCAGCCAGTCCTCCAGCAGCTTCTTGGGCACCTCGGTCTGCACCAGGTGCTGGTGCTGGGTGGAGCCTTCGCCCATCGCCTTGGTGGTGGCGGTGCGGCCCGAGGAGGCGGCCAGCGCGGCGTCGCTGCGCGGGCCGCCGACCAGGGTTTGCGGGGTGCGGTACGGCGACTCGACCAGCCGCATCTTGCGCTGCAGCCGGGCCAGCGCCAGCATGCCGTCCTGCAGCAGGGTGGCCGCGAATTCCTCGGAAGCCACCCCGTCGACCTGGTGCCCGCCGTAGGTGATGAAGTTGAAGACGAACCCCATCTTGCCGAGTTCGGCGGGGAAGGCCCGCATTTCGTCGTCGCTCATCCCGGTGGTGTCCCAGTTGAACGACGGCGACAGGTTGTAGGCCAACATCTGGTCGGGGTACTCGGCGTGGATCGCCTCGGCGAATTGCCGGGCGTCGGCGAGATCGGCGGTCTTGGTCTCCATCCACAGCAGGTCGGCGAACGGTGCGGCCGCCAGCGACTTGGCGATCGCATAGGGGATACCGCCGCGGATCTGGTAGTAGCCCTCGGGTGTTTTGGCCCGCTCGCAATCCCAGCCGGGGTCGGCGCCCAGCTCGCGGGCCTTCTCCCGCGCGGTGTACAACGGTGCCCGCTCGGCGAACTTGCGCCACTCGTCGGCGGTCATGTCGCGCGGCTCGCCCTCCCGCTCGCCGAACTCGAGCAGCTCGGCCACCGCCTCGCCGTAGGTCATCAGCCCGGCGTCGTCCTGCCAGGCGTCGACGAACTTCGACTCGACCTCGTCGTAGAGGGCGTCGATCGACTTCTGCGCGCCGTTTTGCTGGCCCGCGGCGGCCTGACCGATCAGGTCGGTGATGCCCTGCCGCTGCAGCCAGGCGTCGGCGGTGGCGTACTCGCCGTCGGGGAGCGCGTACAGCAGGTGACCGTTGAGCTCGGTCAGCCCCGCTTCGTAGAAGCGCCGCATCATCGCCAGGAAACAGGCTTTGTAGGACGGGATCTTCAGGTTGGTGGTGCCCAGGATGAACGGCTGGTCACGCTCGTCGGCGCGGCTGTCGATCAGGTTGGCGGCCTCGGCGTCGGTGCGCGCGACGATGATGCCCGGCACCCGCATCACATCCAGCTGGAAGCGGGCGGTGTTGAGCCGCTTGATCTGTTCGTCCGACGGCACCAACACCTTGCCGCCCTGATGCCCGCACTTCTTGGTGCCGGGGCGCTGGTCCTCGATGTGGTAGCCGGGCACCCCGGCCTCGACGAAGCGGCGGATCAGGTTGCGTACGTGCGGGTCACCGCCGTGACCGGTGTCGGCGTCGGCGATGATGAACGGTCGGTAGTCCACGGCCGGGGTCGCGGCGCGTTGCGCGTCGGTCATCTTCAGCCGCAGGTACTGCTGATTGCGGTCGGCGGTGAGCAGGGCGCGCACCAGCCCGGCGGCTTCCTCGGGCACCTGGCTCAGCGGATAGCTGGCCAGGTCGGGTCCGGGATCCTCGCTGATCGAGCCCTTCGCCGAGGTCGCCCAGCCGCCGAGGTAGATGCCCTCGATGCCGGTCCGCTTCATCACCACGGCCTGCCCCGGCGAGTACGGGCCGAAGGTGGTGATGCTCTTTTTCTGGGCGAACAGTTCCCGCAGGCGCGGGTAGAACTCCTCGGCGGCCTTGCGCGCCACGGTGTAGTCGGTGCTGATGGTGCCGCGCTGCTCGACCACCTGTCGAGCCGTATAGAGGCGGATGATCCCGTCGAACCGTGGGCTGTCGAAGTATTCCTGCGTGGCGGCGACGTCCTGCTCGAACGGTGTACGGGCCTGGACATCCGCTTCGGCGCTGGCCATGCTTTTGCTCCTGTTCAGCGTGGTTTCCCCCTCGACCGTGCCCAGTGTCCCACCGTGCGGTGTTTCGCGTGGCCGAATGCGAGCGTCGACGCGACGTCCGCTGCCTACACTTTGGTGCGAAACGACGGCGGCCGGTGTTTGCAAGGAGGCCAATGCGGATTCGGTGCGCTCGGGTGCTGCGGAGCCTCGCCGCGTACGCGACGGCGGCGACATTCCTGACGGCGTGCGGTGCGGGTGCCGATCACGGCGTGCAGCCCTCGGCGTCGTCGGCGACGACGACCGCGGTGCCGGCCACGCCGTCGAGCGCGGGGCCGCCGGCGACCGCGGCGCCGCGGGCGGTCAAGTGGGTGGATCTCGACGTGGGCGAGTGCCTGGCCGAACCGCCGCCGACCGACCCCAGCGTGGTGACCGTCAGCGTCGTCGACTGCGCGGCACCGCATCGGGCCGAGGTGTATTCGCGCACCGCGGTGGGCGTCAACGCCGCGACCGCCGACGTCGCCAACGAACGCTGTGCCACCGGATTCACGTCCTACACCGGGCAGTCGCTGGACCGCAGCGCACTGGCGGTGAGCTACCTGATCGACTCCGAGCAAGACCGCACCGGCTCGGATCCCGAACCCAGTACGGTCATCTGCCTGCTGCAGAGCGCCACCGGTGCAGCGCTGACCGGGTCGGCGCGGGCACCGCGGTGAAACCCAGGATGTACTCCCAAATCACCGGCGAAGGCCTAGAGTGAGAGGTTATGGCGGCGCCGTCAAACCTGTGGGGCGGCGGATGGGCCGGACCGGGGCGCGGTCAACCCACCCGAGGTTCTGGTCTCGGCGGCGGCCAGGCGCGGCGCATGAGTCGGCGTTTCGCCCGGGTGGGCGTCGACATCCCCGCGGCGCGGCTGCAGCAAACCGCGGCCGGAGCGGCCGCCACCCCCGACGAACTGATCGCCATTCAGTTTGCGCTCGTCGCCACCGAGACCCGCCGCGAGGAACGCCAAGCGGCCATCATGCGCCTCAAGCGGCGCGGCATTCAGTGGCTGATCGTGGCGGGTTTGGTGCTGGCGACCTTGAACCTGCTGGCGTGCATGGTCTACGGGTTCGTCACCATGGTGCTGCACGACCGGCCATTTTGACCACGCGCGGGGCGCGAACTCCTAGAAGACGCGCACCCAGTCGATGAGCATGTCCGCGGGGTAGCTGCCCTTGGTGGCGTCGCCGCCGCCGGAACCGCCGACCGCCAGGTTCAGCACCGGAAACACCGTGTACTCGGGGTCGTTGAACGGCCATTTGCGGACCGGCTCTTCGAGATCCTCGATGCCGACCGCCGGGACGGTGAAGTAGGGCTCGGCGCCGCTGACGTAGTCCTGCCAGAAGTACATGCCGTTTTGATCCCAGGTGCAGCGCCAGGTGTGCCAGGCCCCGTCCACCGCGATCGGATGGGTCTCGAACGCGGTACCGAACGGGTCGGCGTGCACCGTGGTTCCCGACGGCCACTCCCCGTTGCCGTACCACTCCATCAGGTCGATCTCGCCCTCCCGGCCGGGATCGTCATTGGACAACCACCAGGCCGGCCAGCAGCCGGCGGTTTGGCAGTTGAGTTTGATCCGGGCCTCCCAGGTGGTGCCGATGCCACCACGCCAGTTGCCGTGCACCAGACCGCCGAAATAGCCGTCGCCGTCCCGGGTCGCGCGCAGCACCAGGTTGGAATTGCCGTCGACAAACACGTTTTCGCGGCTGTCCCGGTACTGCCCGAAAAACTCCGGACGGTCCCAGCCCACCGGGTTCTTGATCGGGGTCCGGTGATTCGAGATCGTCCATTTCGAGGGGTCGGGGGCCGAACCGGCCGGTCCGTCGAACTCGTCGTGGAAGATGAAGCCGCCCGCGGACGAGCTTCCGGGCGGTGCGGCCGGCGCGGGCGCCGGACCCGCCGGTGACAGCGGGGGAGCGGGGTTGGCCCGTGCTTGCGGGAGTGGGGTGGTGGCCGCTACGGCGCCGATCCCCATCATCAACATCACGCTGCGGCGATTCATCTGAGGCACAATTGCACGATATAGCCTGGAATCGTCCGGTCGAAACATGTGGGGGCGATCCCGCGTGGCGGCGCTGCGGTTCGCGGCGGCGCGATCCGGCTTAATCACCCGAAGTACCCTGCGCTTTCGGTAGTTTCGGCGGCGTGACGGAACCGACGAATCTGCAGATCGTGCTACGACGCCGCCCGACGGGGCTGGTCGGGCCCGGGGACACCGAGCTGGTGACGTCGCCGGTCCCCGAACCCGCCGACGGGGAAGCACTGGTCCGGACCACCTACGTGGGCATCGACGCGGCGGCACGGACCTGGCTGGACGACCAGCCCAGCTATTTCCCGCCGGTGCAGCTCGGCGAGGTGATCCGGGCGGCCGGGATCGGCGAGGTGGTGGCGTCGCGCTGCGACGCCTATGCCGTCGGCGACGTGGTCACCACCTTGACCGGCTTTCAGCAGTACGTGATCGTCCGCGATGACCTGTTCACCACGCCGATCCCCGAAGCGACCGATCAGCTGGCCATCATGTCGGTCTACGGCCCGACCGGGGCCACCGCCTACTTCGGGATGACCGGCATCGGCCGTCCCCAGCCGGGCGAAACCGTAGTGGTCTCGGCCGCGGCCGGCGCCACCGGCTCGGTGGCCGGGCAGATCGCCAAGATCGCCGGGGCCCGGGTGGTGGGCATCGCGGGCGGCCCAGACAAGTGCCGGGCGGTCGTGGAGGACTTCGGGTTCGACTCCTGCCTCGACTACCGCCAGGGCGACCTGCCGGCCGCGCTCAAGCAGCATTGCCCCCGCGGGGTCGACGTCTACTTCGACAACGTCGGCGGGCCGATCCTCAACGCGGTGCTGGGCCGGTTGGCGCCCAAGGCCCGGGTGGTGCTGTGCGGGGTGATCTCCAGCTATCTGACCGGCGAGCATCCGGGGCCGGCGAACTACGTGAACCTGCTGTCCAAAACCGCGCTGATGCAGGGATTCAACGCGTTGGACCAGTGGAGCCGCTTCGATGAGGCGTTCGCCGCGCTTCGCCAGTGGGAGGCCGACGGGCGGCTGGTCCACCGGGAAACGGTGATGGAGGGCATCGAGTCCTGCGTCGACGCGCTCAACGGGCTGTTCACCGGGGCCAACATCGGCAAGATGCTGGTCAAGATCAGCGAACCCACCGGCTGAGGTCCAAACCTAGACTTGCGCCCATGACGCGCGGTTCTGAGCACGACGTTGTGGCACCCACCGGCCTGTTCCGGATTGAGGACTGCCTCGACGCCGACGGCGGGATCGCCTTGCCGCCCGGGGTCACGCTGATTTCCCTCATCGACCGCAATATCGCCAATGTCGCAGATACGGCGGCCTACCGCTACCTGGACCACACCAGCTGCGAGGACGGGCAGCTCATCGAGCTGACCTGGGCGCAACTCGGCGTGCGGCTGCGGGCGATCGGTGCCCACCTGCAACGCATCACGGCGCCCGGCGACCGGGTCGCCATCCTGGCCCCGCAGGGCATCGAATACATCACCGGGTTCTTCGGCGCCATCAAGGCCGGAACGATCGCGGTGCCCCTGTTTGCCCCCGAACTGCCCGGTCACGCCGAACGCCTCGATACGGCACTGAACGACGCCCAACCCGCCGTCGTGCTGACCACCGCGGCCAGGCGGACCGCCGTCGAGGCGTTCCTGGACAAGCAGACCCGGCTGCGACGACCCCACGTCGTCGTGATCGACCAGGTGCCGGATGCGGCCGGGGAAGCGTTTGCCCCCGTCGAGCTCGACGTCGACGCCATCTCCTATCTGCAGTACACGTCGGGTTCGACCCGGCCCCCGGTCGGCGTCGAGGTCACCCATCGGGCGGTCGGCACCAATCTGCTGCAGATGATCCTGGCGATCGACTTGTTGGACCGGAACACCCACGGCGTCAGCTGGTTACCCCTCTACCACGACATGGGGTTATCCATGATCGGCTTTCCCGCGGTGTATGGCGGCCATTCCACCCTCATGTCACCCACGGCGTTCATCCGCAGGCCGCAGCGCTGGATCCAGGCGCTGTCGGCCGGCTCCCGGGAGGGCCGGGTCGTTACCGCGGCGCCGAACTTTGCCTACGAATGGGCCGCGCAACGCGGCCAACCCGCCGCCGGCGCCGACATCGATTTGCGCAACGTCGTGATGATCATCGGCTCCGAACCGGTCAGCATCGACGCGATCAAGACCTTCAATACGGCGTTCGGCCGCTACGGGTTGCCGCCCACCGGGATCAAACCCTCCTACGGCATTGCCGAAGCCACCCTGTTGGTCTCGACCATCGCCCCCACCGCGGCGGCCACCGCGGTGTACCTGGACCGCGAGCAACTCGGTGCCGGCCGGGCGGTGCCGGTCGCCGCGGACACCCCGAGCGCGGTGGCCCACGTGCCCTGCGGCCAGGTGGCCCGCAGCCTGTGGGCCGTCATCGTCGACCCGCACGGCGACGAACTTCCCGACGGTCGGGTCGGTGAAATCTGGTTGCAGGGAAACAATGTGGCCCACGGCTATTGGGGCAGGCCCGACGACAGCCGGTCGACGTGCGGGGCGCGGCTGCGGTCCACCCGCGGCGCCGACGGTCACGCCGAGGGCTCATCGCTGGACCGGGGGTGGTTGCGCACCGGGGACCTGGGGTTCTACCTCGACGGTGAGCTGTATGTCGCCGGCCGAACCGCGGACCTGATCCGCATCGACGGACGTAACCACTACCCGCAGGACGTGGAGGCGACCGTCGCCGACGCCTCCACGATGGTGCGGCGCGGGTATGTCACGGCGTTCACCGTTCCGGCAACGGCCGACGGCGGGGAACGCCTGGTGGTCGTCGCCGAGCGGGCGGCGGGCACCGGCCGCACCGACCCGCAGCCGGCGGTCGCCGCGATCCAGGCGGCGGTGTTGCGGCGGCACGGGGTGCCGGTCGCCGACGTGCGCATCCTTCCGGCCGGCAGCATCCCGCGCACCACCAGCGGCAAGCTGGCACGGCTGGCCTGCCGCGGTGAGTATCTGAGCGGCACGTTGCGGACCGGCTAGGTCACACCTGCCTGCCGGGTGCCCGGGGCCGCTTGGCACACTAGGCGGATGGCACAGATAACGTTGCGTGGAAATCCGATCAACACCGTTGGCGAGTTGCCCGCCGTGGGCGCCCCAGCTCCGGCCTTCACCCTGACCGGCGCCGATCTGGACGCGGTCAGCAGCGGACAGTTCGGCGATAAGCCGGTGTTGCTCAACATTTTTCCGTCCGTCGACACGCCGGTGTGCGCAACCAGTGTGCGGACCTTCAACGAGCGCGCCGCCGCGAGTGGCCTGAGCGTGCTGTGCGTGTCCAAGGACCTGCCGTTCGCGCAGAAGCGGTTCTGCGGCGCCGAGGGCATCGAGAACGTCACGACCGCGTCGGCGTTCCGGGACAGCTTCGGCGAGGACTACGGCGTCACCATCGCCGACGGTCCGATGGCCGGTTTGCTGGCCCGGGCCGTCGTGGTGATCGGTGCCGACGGGAAGGTCGCCTACACCGAGCTGGTCCCGGAGATCGCGACCGAACCCAACTACGACGCGGCGATCGCGGCCGTCGGCTGATTAACCGACGCCGATAAACGGGCTGATCGCGTCGCGGGCGAACTGGGCGACGTTGACGCTGGGGTTGCCGTCCGGGTAGCTCACCGTCGCCAGCAGGTTGCCGCCGGCGTCGACAAAGTCCCCGTCGGCGCGGCCCTGGTGGGTGGTGGAGGTCACCAGGATGATGCCCGAGGTCCCGGCTTGTTTGGCCAGCGGCACCGAGAACTGCGCGTTTTGCACGGTGCTGTTGGCGCGGTCCTCGACGAGGATCCTGCTGTCCGGGAAACCCAGCATGAGCAGCATGTTGCGCATCTGCTCGGCCTCGGTCTTGCCGCTTTGCGGGTTGCCGCCGGTGACGATGACCGGGGACTGCGGGAAGAACTGGGCGACGGCCAACCCGGTCAGGACCCGGCGGCGCAGGATCGTGCGCATGCTGCCATCGGGGTTCAGCCCGTAACCCAGGATGACGATCGCCGGTTTGGAGAAATCCTTGACCGCGGGAACCGGGGCGGCCTGGCTAACCGCGGGTGCACACCCGCCCAGCGCGACGGCAGCGGAAAGCGCCACGACGCCCGCGTCGGTCTTCCATCGGCGACCCATCCGTCCTCCCGCCACCCGCCTGTGACATATGGGGCCCATGTTACTGCGGTGGCGGTGCGGGTGGCCCGGCGTAGCCCGGCGGATGAGTGCGGAACCAGCCGACGATGCCAGGCATGTGCTGCTCGAAGTCGCCGGGTTGGGAGACGTTGAGCATCGCCGCCGGTTCGTCGCTGCGGTTCTGGAAGTCGTGCGTGACGCCGCCGGGGACCAGCACGAACGCACCGGCGGGTGCCTCGATCCAGTGCGCGCCGACCAGGACCGACAGCGTTCCTTCGGTCACGTAGAACACGTCGTCCTCGGGATGCTGGTGCGGGCCGGGCCCGGTGGTGTGCGGGGCGAGTCGCCACTCCGAAATCGAGTAGGCACCGGCGGTTTCGGCGCCGTCGGACTTGAACACCGCCTGGATCGGTCCCATGTCGTAGCGGCGGCCCTGCCCGGCGGCGAGCACGACCGGCGAGCGTGCGGGGCGGTGTTCATCCTGGCTCACAACGCCAGCGTAGGGAGCCGGCGTGCGGCCGGCTTGGATAAATCGGAACGGACCTTCGCCGGTGCGGCTGTCAGCGGCCTTGCCAGTCCGGTTTGCGTTTCTCCTGCCAGGCCCGCAGGCCCTCGGCCACGTCCTGGGTCGCGCCGGCGACCTTGCGCATGGTTTCGCCGAACCGCACCGCCTCGATCCAGCCCATATCCGCGCTTCGCCACGCGACCTCCTTGGTCGCCCGCTGGGCCAGCGGGGCGGCTTGGGTGAGCGTCTGCGCCCATGACCGCGCCGTGGCCTGCAACTCGTCGGGCTCGACCAGCTTCCACACCAGCCCGATCTCCTTGGCCCGCTGCGCGCTGATCGGTTGGCCGGTCAACAACAGCTCCATCGCGTTGGCCCAACCCACCCGCTGCGGCAGCCGAATGGCTCCCACGATGGTCGGGACCCCGATCGCCACTTCCGGGTAGGAGAAGACGGCCTCGGTGCTGGCAATGACGAAGTCGCAGAACAGCACCCCGGTCAACCCGTAGCCGACACAGGGGCCGTGCACGGCGGCGATGGTCGGTTTAAACAGCTCCATGCCCGATTCGAACGAGTTGATCGTGGGCTTTTCCCAAAACGTGCCGCCGAAGGTGCCGACCGAGCCCGCGCCGTCTTTGAGGTCGCCGCCGGCGCAGAACACCTCGCCGTGGGCCGTCAGGATCCCGACCCAGGCGTCCTCCTCGTCGCGGAACCGGTCCCAGGCGGCGTTCAGGTCGGTGCGCAGCGCGCCGTTGATGGCGTTGCGGGCCTCCGGGCGGTTGAGGGTGATCGTGGCGACGTGGTCGTGCAGTTCGTAGGTGACGTGGCGCATTGCTGCACAGTAGCGTCGGATCGGTGCGGTGGATCGTTGACGCGATGAACGTGATCGGCAGTCGCCCGGACGGCTGGTGGAAGGACCGCCGCGGCGCGATGGCGCGGCTGGTGGATCAGCTCGAGCGGTGGGCGGCGACCGACGGTCAGCGGGTGACCGTGGTCTTCGAGCAGCCGGCCTCGCCGCCGATTCGGTCAGCGGTGATCGAGATTGGCCAGGCCCCGCGGGCCGGTGCGAACTCGGCCGACGACGAGATCGTCCGGCTGGTCCAGGCCGCCGATCGACCGCAGGAGATCACCGTGGTGACCTCCGATGCCACGTTGGCCGACCGTGTCCGCAGCGCGGGGGCGGCCGTCCATCCGGCGGCCAGTTTCCGCCGCCGCATCGAGCCGCGGTGACCGGCTGTATTTACGGCGCCGAGGCTGCGGCTACGGCGCCCAGCCTGAAACCAGGGCGTGATTCCGCCCGCAAAGTAGCTCTCACTGCAGTCTCGAAGCCAAGGATTCAGGCTCGAGGTCGTGCGCGCAGTCTCGCGGCCGCCAGCGCAAACTCGACGGCCTCCCGCAGCGCGATAGATCATCGCTGCGCACTCGCACTGCCCAGCCGCGCGTCGGGCCGAAGCTCCGCGCTCAGGGGCTCACCGGCGGCCGCCGCCGCGAGCGCCCGGCCCAGCGCCGGCGCGTGTTTGAACAGGTTGTGGCCCGCCACAAACATGATGTTGTCGGCTTCCCAGACCGCCACGCCGTCCGAGCCCCACGGCAGCTCGGTCACCCAGCAATGCCGCACGTCGACGGGCTGCGGGTCCAGCCCGGGCAGGGCCCGCCGGATATAGCCGCTGGCCCGCTCGGCGAAGCGGGCCAGGCCCGCCGGGTCCAGCAGGCCGCCCTGCGGACTATCGACGTAGTCGCTGAGCCCGACGGCGTAGCGGCCGTTGCCGGGCACGGCCGCCGCGTAGACGCCGGTCTCACCGAAGGCGCCGCTGCTGTCCTGCAGGCACGCCAGCGTCGGTGGCGGCGCGCCACGAACGCCATAGGTCAGGCGGATATGGGCGCCGAGGCGGATCGGTAGCGCCAGGCCCACCCCACGCGCCAGCGCCGCGGTGCCGCGGCCCGCGCAGACCACCACCCGGGCGTGCTCGGCGGCGACGCCGCCGGCGCGGACCTCGACCGTGCCGGCGGGTGCGGAGCGCACCAGCAACACCTCGTCGGTGACCAGCGCGTCGCCAAGCGCACCGGTGAGCGCCGAGACCGCCCGGGTGGTGCGGATCGCGCCACCGCGTTCGTCCAGCACCGCGACGCCATCGAAGTCGGCAAGAATCGGCAACCGCTCGCGCAACTCGTCGGCACCGACACGCTGGGCGGGGATACCGCCGACGGATTGCAGCACGGCAAGGCGTTGGTCGGCGGTCGGCCCGATCGCCATCACGCCGTCGTCGGAGACCAATTCCACCGCGAACCGCTCGGACCACTCATCCCAGATCGACCGGCTGCGCTTGGCGACGGCAACCAGGCGGGGATCGTCGTGCGCATGCCGAAAGATGCGTGACTCGCCCCCCGATTGACCTTGTCCGGGGACGCCGCGCTCATAGACGGTCACCGAGACCCCGCGTTCGACCAGGGCATAGGCGGTGGCCAAACCGACGATCCCGGCGCCGATAACGCCAACGTCAGTGGAGGGCATAGTGCGATTCGATGCGAATATTTACTGCCTCACTTTCAACATATAGCGGAGCGGGGGGCTTGCGGCAAGACCCTGGTTACCCCGCAAAATGGCTGGCCGAAACCAAAACTCGGGGTAATGGGGGGTGCGAAGTAGGAAAGGTTTTGCCGACGGATCAGCCGCGTCATGCCGATCATGCGGTGGTGGTGGTCGGCGCAGGCCCGACCGGGCTGATGTTGGCCGGTGAATTGGCGTTGGCCGGAGTCGACGTTGCCGTTGTCGAGCGGCGCGTCAACCAGGACCTGCTTGGCGCTCGCGCGCTTGGTCTGCACGCCGGCACCATCGAGGTTCTGGATCAGCGAGGAATCGCCGATCGGTTCCTCGCGCAGGGATACACCGTGCAGGTCGCGGGATTCGCCGGGATTCGTTTTGATATCAGCGATTTTCCTACCCGGCACCCGTACGGTCTGGCGTTGGTGCAGCAACGCATCGAGCGCATTCTGGCCGATTGGGTCGGCGAGTTGGCGGTGACGATCTATCGCCAACGTGAGGCCATCGGTATCGGTCAAGACGACACCGGCGTCGACGTCGCGCTGTCCGACGGCGAATCGCTGCGGGCGGGGTATCTCGTGGGCTGCGACGGAGGACGCAGTCTGGTCCGAAAAGCAGCGGGCATCGAGTTCCCCGGCTGGGACCCGACAACAAGCAGCTTGATCGCCGAAGTCGAGACAACCGAGGAGCCGCAATGGGGCATCCACCGCGACTCGCTCGGCGTTCACTCCTTCGGCAGGCTGGAGGACGGCGGGCCGGTTCGGGTCATGGTGACCGAGCGGCAGGTCGTCAGCACTGGGGAACCCACGCTGTGCGATCTCCGCGACGCGCTCATCGCCGTGTATGGGACCGACTATGGGATCCACAGCCCCACATCGATTTCCAGGTTCACCGATATGACTCGCCAAGCCGCGGCTTACCGCGACAGACGTATCCTGCTCGCTGGCGATGCCGCCCACGTCCATTACCCGGTGGGCGGACAGGGACTCAACACCGGTGTACAGGACGCGGTCAATCTCGGTTGGAAGCTGGCCCAAGTGGTCAAGGCGATATCGCCAGCATGCCTCCTCGACACCTACCATGCCGAGCGGCATCCGGTCGCTGCGCGGGTGCTGCGCCATACGATGGCACAAGTTGCACTTCGCCGATCAGACGATCGCATCCGGGCCTTGGGGGAGACGGTTTCTGAGCTGGTCAGCATGGCGGAGCCTCGGGTCCGGTTCGCCGCCATGATGTCCGGTCTGGACATCCACTACGACCTCGGCGAGGGCCACCCGCTGGTGGGACGGCGGATGCCCGATCTGGATTTGGTCACCGCGCATGGCCCGATGCGGGTCTACCACCTGTTGCATGAGGCACGGCCGGTGCTGCTCAACCTCGGCGAGCCCGGCGACTTCGACATCACGCGCTGGGCCGATCGCGTTCGGTTGATCGAGGCGAAATATGGTGGCGGCTGGGAACTTCCGGTCCTCGGTGTCGTCACCGCGCCCCGCGCCGTGCTGATTCGGCCCGACGGACACGTTGCCTGGGTGGGGGACCGAGCACAGTGCGGCCTCGCTGACGCATTGACCGCCTGGTTCGGTCCCCCCACCGAAGTGGCTACGTCCCAGTGAACACCAGCGGATCGTGGAGCACCCGGGTGCCGTCGTGCAGTGCGTCGATGGCCTGCATGTGTTCGGGCTCCAGGGTGAAGTCGAACACGTCGAGGTTCTCGGCGACACGCTCGGGCTTCGAGGACCGCGAGACAACGACGTTGTCCAACTGCAGGTTCCAGCGCACCAACACCTGGGCAGGTGAGCGGCCGTACTCGGCGGCGATCGAGGTGACGGTTGGTTCGTCGATCAGCCGGCCCACCCCCAACGGGCTGTAGGCCTGGGTGACCACATCGTGCTCGGCGTGCGCCTGACGCAGCTCAGCCTGGTTGAGACGTGGGTGCAGTTCAATCTGGTTCACCGCCGGTACTTCGGCGGTTTCCTCGATCACCGTCGCCAAGTGGTCCTCGGTGAAGTTCGAGACGCCAATCGAGCGGACGTGCCCCTGCTCCCGTGCCTTGATCATGCCCTCGAAGCTTTCCACGTACTTGCCCAGCGTCGGGGCCGGCCAGTGGATCAGGTAGAGGTCGAGGTAGTCGAGCCCGAGCCGGTTCAGGCTGGCCTTGCACGACTCCTGGGCACTGTCAAAGCCCTGCTTGGAGGTACCGAGCTTGGTGGTGACGAAGAGCTCCTCACGGGGGATCCCCGACGCAGCGATGGCGCGGCCGACGGCTTCCTCATTTCCGTAGGCGGCAGCGGTGTCGATCAGCCGGCAGCCGAGTTCGAGCGCGGTGAGCACCGAGCTTTCCGTTTCTGCGTCGGACAGTTTGGCAACACCCAAGCCGAGGACCGGCATCTGTGCTGAATCGTTGAGCGCGACCGTCGGGATCACGCCAGGGGTGGTAGTTCGCTCATCAATCACAGTCATTTTCGCTATCACCTGCCTGCAAAGTTGCTTGCTGGATTCATTGGATTCAGACCGAGTGGCGGCCGTAAAGGCGGGCTCCACTGCCCATACCGCGCGAATGCCAAACTCGAAACACGTCGAACCTTGAGCAATGCGCGCGGTCCACCGACGTCGATCGACGCAACTCTAGCCCACACGGCAACCGGCGGTCATGGAAACGGCGCTTGAACGCCGCGTAGCAAAACTGTTGGATCAGCGAGTCTTACGCGCTTCCAGCGCAGACGCCGGCTGGGCGGCGTGTGGGCAATTGTGTGACGTGCGCTACACCGCGTGTCGCAGCGAGCGTCGCTGGCACGAATTAAGGTCGGGCTAAGTGAGAGACATCACCGTCGAATTGCGCTGTAGAGCAAAGGAACCACCTGCGCGTTCACCGGGGGTAGCGGTGGAGTCCAATCTGTAACCCCCTATGCTCGAAGGGCAGGAATGCACACCCGAACCGCTCTCGCGCGTTTGCCAACGTGTTGGGGTGCCACTGGAAGTGAGGCCAGCCTGTCGCATGAAAACTAATCACGGACATCTCGAAATAGCCTGGCAAGCAACAGAAACTGGGGCAAAAACCCTTGCGACGTCGCAGCCGGGTACGGTGCGTCACAAGGGTGATCGAGACACCGTTACCGACATCGACCTCGCGATTCAGCGCGATATTGCCGAGCACCTCGCACGGGCCACACCCGATATCCCATTGCTGGCCGAGGAATCTGAACACCAGCCCGACATCACGACGACAGAATGGCTTTGGGTTCTCGATCCGATCGACGGGACATCCAATTTCGTCCACGGATTACCGTTGTGCGCGGTGTCCCTTGCGTTGCTGCACCGCGGCCGCACCGTGGTCGCGGTGACCAATGCGCCGTTGCTCGGCCGCATCTACCACGCCGTCGACGGCGGCGGCGCGTTCCGCAACGGCGAACCCATCACCACCAGCAGTACCGACAACCTCAGTGACGCCATCGTGTCGTTGGGCGATTACGCCGTCGGTGCCGACGCGGCCGCGCTGAACGAGCGTCGGCTCGCGATTACCACCGAACTGGTGCCCCGCGTCGAACGGATCCGCATGGTCGGGGCGGCAACGCTTGACCTCGCGTTCGTCGCCGAAGGATCGCTGGACGCGTGCGTCATGATGTCCAACAAGCCCTGGGACACCGCCGCGGGAACACTCATCGCCCGTGAAGCCGGCGCACATGTCACCGACGCCTGCGGCAACGCCCATACTCACCAATCCGCGTCGACGGTCGCCGCCGCACCGGCCATCGTCGACCAGTTGGGTGCTGTGCTCAACACCGCCGGGGCGTTGGCCGCCGAGCCGGTCTGACTACAGGTCGGAGCTGGAGCGCCAGAGGTCGTCAACGCCGGATTCGGTTGCGTACTGATCGATCTCGGTTAGTTCCTCGGAGGTGAACTCGAGGTGGTCCAGCGCCCCGAGGTTTTCTTCCAGTTGCGCCACGCTGGATGCGCCGACCAGGGTCGACGCCACCGTCGGGTCGCGCAGCACCCAGGCCAGCGCCAGCTGCGCGAGGGTTTGGCCGCGCTTCTTTGCGATTCGCTGCAAGGCCTGCAAGCGTTTCCGCACCGTGTCGGTCACCAGCTTGTGATCGAAGGTGGGTCGGTCGGTGGCCCGGACGATCTCCTCGGTCGGCGTGTCGACATAGCGGTCGGTGAGCAGGCCCTGGGCCAGGGCCACGAACGTGATCGCGCCCATCCCGGCGGTGCTCAGCGCATCGGTCAAGCCGCCCTCGATCCAGCGGTTCAACATCGAATAGGACGGTTGGTGGATCACCAGCGGTGTGCCGAGCTGTTTGGCGATCGCGGCGGCTTCCGCGGTGTTGGTCGCGGAGTACGAGGAGATACCGACGTAGCGTGCCTTGCCGGCCCGTACCGCGGTGTCGAGCGCTCCGATCGTCTCCGCGAGCGGGGTGCGCGGATCGACCCGGTGCGAGTAGAAGATGTCGAGATAGTCCAGCCCGAGCCGACTGAGTGACTCATCGAGGCTGGACAGCAGGTAGGTGCGGCCACCGAGCTGACCGTAGGGTCCGGGCCACATGTCCCAGCCGGCCTTACTCGAGATCAGCAGTTCGTGGCGATACGGCTTGAAATCATGCCGCAGCATCCGGCCGAAGTTTTCCTCGGCGGAGCCGTACGGCGGTCCGTAGTTGTTGGCGAGATCGAAATGCGTGATGCCGCGGTCGAACGCGTAGCGCAGCACCTCACGCTGGGTGTCGAACGGGCGGTTATCTCCGAAGTTGTACCAGAGGCCGAGGGACAGCGCCGGCAGCAGCAGGCCGGACTCGCCGACCCGGCGGTAGGGCATGTGGTCATAGCGAGTCGACGCCGCGACCCACGGGTCATGGGTGAAGGGAACGCTTTTAATCAATGGCTTTTCAGTCATGCCTTTTCACCGTAGCGGGTTGGTTGGTTGATTCCGCTGCTATCCGCGGGTGCCGCCGGCGGGGGCGAAATGTGCGGCTAGCACTAGTCGTTGGGCGCCGCGGCCGGATTCCGGCAAGTTGCGGCATGCGGTGCTGACCGAGTAGGTGGCGCCGGGAACCGCCTCGAGGCCGGCGGCGGTAACGGGCCAGTTCGCGCCGGACCGAGGGCGCCAGCAGCGGCCCGAGCACCACGCCCGCGCCGAGCGCCAGCGCCGTCCCGGCCGCCAGCATGAGCCAGTTGCCCCCGGCGGTGGCCTGCCCGTTGACCAGGTGGACGAACCCGCGGTATAGCGTCATCCCCGGGACCAGCGGCACGATGCCGGCCATCGCGATCACCAACAGTGGAACCCGCACCCGGCGCGCGCCGATCGCCCCGCCCAGACCGATCGCGGCGGCGGCCACGAATGAGCTGGTGATTTGGTCAACCCCGGCGATCCGCAGTCCGAAGAACAGCAGCGCGCCGGTTGCTCCTGCCGCACCGGCCGCCAACGCCGCCCGCACCGGTGCGTAGCTGGAGACCGCCGAGGCGGCGGCACCGACCGCGCCCGCCAGCACGCGCACCGGGACGCCGAGCGGTCCGACCGGCACGTCGGGGCTGACACTGACATCGACACCGGCAGCCACCCCGATGCGGACCGCGATGGTGACACCGACCAAGATGCCCACCGACGACAGCAGGATGTCCATCATCCGCGAGACGGCGGTCAGCTGAAAGCCGGTGATGGCGTCCTGCACGGAGCCCACCGTGGCCAGCCCCGACAGCAGCGCCACGATGTTGGCCGCCACCACCACCGACGGGGCGGTGCCGGCCGGCAGTTGACCGGCGGCGTCGAGCCCGACGGTCACCCCGGTAGCGATGGTGGCGCCGACCACCTGCAAGAACAGCATCGGCAAATGCCAACCGTTGAGGATACGGCCGACGCGGTCGATCAGTGCGGTCGTCACCGCCGCGATCGCGGCCACCAGTAGCCCGGCGCCCAGCAGCATGGAGAAGCTTCCGGCCATCACCCCCAGCGCAACGGTGGACACCCAGCGTGGGTAGGGATGTTGGGCCCGTTCCAGCGCGTTCAACCTGCGCTGCACCCACTCGGGCTCCGGTGTGGTATCGACGACGTGCTGGGCGAGGTCGGTGGTCAGCTGCAGCCGCGTGTAGTCCAGCGACCGCGACTGCGCCAGATACATCGCGGTCACCGGTGCGCCGGCTACCCCGCGCGGCACCGACACCGTGATCGAGTTCGCGGTGATGTCGACGTGGGTGGCGGGAAGCCCGTAGGCGGTGGCCACCGCAGCGACCGTCGCGGCCACATCCGCAGTGCCCGCCTGGCAGGCCAGCAGCAGCTGCCCGAAACGCAACGCGACATCGAGAACCCGCCGCACGCCGGCCTCGTCCATCTCGGCTGGCCGGTGCCGCCGCTGCTGCGGTGTTTCGCTGTCGTCGCGGACCGCCGTCGCCAGTCCTGACCCGCTCATCGCCCTCCTTTCCGGCCAGCGGCCAGCCAAACTCGGTCTATCAGCGGCGTTACCTGCCCCAGGCCGCGCTAAACCCGAATGGGTGGTCCGCCTGCTGGCCGTGCCCACCCGCGTGTACCGTGATGTCCGCGTGTCAGTTACTGTGATCCACATCAACCTGGCGGTAGACTGTGAACCACATCACACTCGGAGGTGTTTGTGAGAAGCGTGAATGGTAAGCCCGTAGTGGTCACACCGCGCACGACCGGAACGATCAGTCCGAGGCGAGTGGTCCTGGCTACCCTGCTGGTCGCGATTTTTGTCAGCGCGATTGTCGGTATCGTCGTGACGACGGCGATGGGACAGACCACCGCCGCGCTCGCGATTGCGCTCGTGACGGCCGCCTTCTTCTGCTCCTTCGCGTTCTGCTGAGCTTGCGGGCCCTCGGCAGCCGGTGGCACCGACGACACCCGTCATCCACCGAACGAGGGTGGCGCGGCGGATTCGGCAGTGCCCCAAACGGTGTTGGCGACGGGGGAGAGCGAGAAGGTGAGCTCACCGCCGGTGCGGATGATCGACTCCGGAAGGGACGTTTGGTCGGTGGCCTCGCCGTCGACGGCCAGCCCGCTGATGTATTTCAGGCCGGTCGGCCCCGACGCGCCCGGCGCGCGGATTTGAATGGCTTGCCCTGCGGGGAGCCTGATTTCGGCGCGATCGAACAGTGGGGTGTTCACGGTGAGGATCGGCGTTCCCGGGGTGCTCGGGTATAGGCCAAGGGCGGCCCAGACATACCAGCTGGACATCGCGCCGAGGTCATCGTTGCCGGGCTCGCCGTTGGGTGTGGGGCCGAACAGCTCGCTGCGGACCCGGTCCACCGTCTGCTGGGTCTTCCACGGTTGGCCGACGTAGTTGTACAGCCACGGCACCCCGAAGTTGGGCTCGTTGCCGATCCACAGATAGGGCTGGTTGGGGCCGGCGTTGAGCTGCGACGTGAAGCGGTCAAGCCGGTCGGCCACGGCTTGGCGGCCGCCGAGCGCGGCGGTCAGGCCGGCGACGTTGTGCGGCACCCACCAGAGGTATTGCTCGGCGTTGCCCTCGTCGAATCCGTCCTGGCCGAAGTCGTCTGACCCGGGTTCCACGAACCCGGGGCCGTCGAGGAAGGTGCCGGCGCCACTGCGGGGTGAAATGTAGCCGGTGGCCGGATTGAACAGGTGCTGCCAGTACTGCGCCCGGTGCTGGAATTCCGCGGCGGTTGCGGTGTCGCCGAGCGAGGCGGCGAACCGGGCGATGGTGAAGTCGTCGACCGACCATTCCAGCGTGATTGAGGCTCCCACGATCGTGTGATCAGTGCTGAATTCGGGTGTCTGCGGCGCGTAGCCATGGGCCAGATAGGTGGCGATTCCCGGCCGCTCCACGTAGCCGTCCCGCCCGACACCGCCCTGGGTTGCCGCGTTCACCATGTAGCGCAATGCCGTTCGGAGGTCGAAGTCCGCACCTCCGAAGGTGTACAGATTCACGATCAGCGGCACCACGTTGTCGCCGGTCATCTCGCCGGTCGCGGAATTTGCCAGCGCCCAGCGCGGATACGATCCGCTCTGCGCGGCGTCGTTCACCAGTGATTGCACCATGTCGCTGGCGTGCTTTGGGAAGAGCAAGGCCTGCAGGGCGGCCAGGCACCGGTAGGTGTCCCAGTCGGAGAAGTTGGCGTACTGGGTGCGCCCGGGGGCCACGGTGTGGATGTTGTGGTCGAACCCGACGTACCGCCCGTCCACATCGTTGAAGGTGTTGGGGTGCAGCAACGCTCGATACAGCGCGGTATAGAAGGTTGTCACGTCGTTGGTATCGGTGCCGGCCACCGCGATCCGCGACAGTGTGGCGTCCCAAACCGTTGATGCCGCGGCGCGCACGTCGTCGAAACTGCGGTCGCCCTCGGCGGCCAGGTTCGCTCGCGCTCCGTCAACGCTGACGTAGGAGAGCGCGGTTCGCACGTCGAGCATCGAGCCGGCCGGGAACTCTACGTAGCCGCCGCCACGGCTGGATTCCACGCTGCGCACGCCGGGGAAGACCGCGTCGCCGTCCCAGGTGCCATATGCGCTGAACGGCTGGCTGAACTTCATGGCGAAGTACACCGTGTAGGCGTTGTTCTTGCCGCAGAATTCGCCGGAGGTGGCCGAGCCGGTGATCGTGGCGTTGTCCGCGCCGATCTGGATCGTCGCCGCGGAGTTGCCCGCCAGCGACCCGCCGGGACGCACGTGAAACAGCGCGGGCCGACCGTTGTCGGGGTAGCGAAACCGGCCGGCGCCCGTGCGGGCGGTGGCGGTCAGTTCCGCGGTCACACCGGTGTCGGGGAACCGCACCGTGTAGTAGCCGGGCACGCCGACCTCGGTGTCGTCGTGGGCGATGCGCTCCCACGCAGCCCAGGGCTGCGAGCCGATCGGGGTCGTGGTGGGCAGCATCGGGATGTCGCCGAACGCGGCGCAGCCCACCGAGGCGTGGGTCATGCTGAATCCGGTGGAGCGCTCGTTGTCGTGGTCGTAGCCGGCGTAGGTGTCGGTGGTGTCCGGCGAGTACTGCACCATGCCGAACGGCACCGAGGCGCCGGGGAAGTTGTTGATCTCGCCCACCGTCTCGCCGCCGGTTCCGGTGCCGATCAGCGTGTCGACGTGGTCCACCGGATCCGGGACGAATCCGGCCTCTTCGGCGTGCGCCACCGGCGGAACCCCCATCGTCATGCAGACGACCGTCGCCGCGATCACCGCAGCGAGGGGACGTCGTGGCCGCATAGCTGTCTTTTACTCCTCCGCCCGGTGCTGGTAGGGGAGTTTCGCCGAGGCCGCCCATCCGTGGAGGGGCGGAAAACCCATTCGACACCGGGGGCGAAAAGTAGCCTGTGTTGCTATGCCGGTGGCGGTGCGGGTGGTTTGCGCGGTGTTCGCCTTGCTGCTGTCGGGCGGTGCCGGTGTTGTGGGCGCAGCCAGTGCCGGTGCCGAGCCCGTCATCGCAGACCCCGGCGCCAGGTTGGTGGGCTGGGACACCTACCGCCGATTGGATCGGTTGCCGTATCTGAGCGCCGACACGCAGTCCCTGCAGGTGTCGAGCTTCGATCGCAGCGGCGGCGATGCCGACATCGCGACCGGGAACCGGAACGGCACCGGCGGATGTTTGGCGGTCGGCGGCGCCGGCTGTGTCATCGCGGAAGACCACGGCGCCGGCGAGGTCGATTCGATCTGGTTCACCCGCGACGGCGGCAAGGTGACAGCCCTCGGAACGATCCGCATCGAACTGGACGGCCAGACAGTGCTCGACGCGCCCCTGCAATCGGTGGTCGACGGTGGGTTGGGTGCGCCGTTCGTGTGGCCGCTGGTGGCCAACGGTGCGCAGTCCCCGGGCGGGGTTTACATCAAGGTACCGATGCCGTACCGGCAAGCGATGCGGATCAGCGTCGCAGCCCATTTGGAGTACTACCACGTCGACTATCGCCAGTTTTCGACTGCCGACGGCGTAGGCACGTTCTCGCCCGCCGACCCCGCGCTCGACGTGATCGCCATCTTCCGCTCCGCGGGAGCGGGCGACCCCAAACCGAGCGCAGCCAGCGCGGCACGTCACCGTGGGGTGGTCGACCTCCCCGCCGGCGCCGGGCTGACGATCGCGGAATCGACCGGATCGGGCACGATCTCGGAGCTGCACCTGCGGCTACCGCCGCCCGCCGATCACCTCCTGGCCGGGCTGCGGCTGCAGATCGAGTTCGACGGCCAGAGCCTGGTCGACTCGCCCCTGGGGGAATTCTTCGGCGCCGGGCTGGGCGCCACCGGCGTGCGATCGCTGATGTTCGGCGCGACACCGCAGCCCGACGGGGCGTTGTCGTTGTCGGAGTGGTGGCCCATGCCTTTTGCCAGCTCCGCCCACGTCGCCCTCGTCAACACCACCGACAGTCCGGTATCGGGGATCGACTGCGATGTGGTGACCGCACCCGACCCCCAGTGGGCGGCCGCGCTCGCCAGCGGTCGGGCCGGCTACTTCACCGCACGGTCGCACGCCGGGCCAACGATCCTCGGTCAGGACTGGCTATTCGCCGATGAACCGGGGCACGGCAAATTCGTGGGTGTCAGCCACACCATCCGCGGTTCGCGGATCAAAACGGCGTTCAGCGACGCCGCCCCCTACTTCCTCGAAGGCGCCGAACGGGTGTACACCGACGGTTCCGCGTCGCCCCAGTGGTACGGAACGGGCACCGAGGACTTCTACGAAGGCGGCTGGTATTTCAAGGGCGGCACGCACTTTAGTGCGCCGCTCACCGGCCAACCCGACCAACGCACGGCGGCCGCCGGATGCGCCGACTACTGCGTCGGCGCCTATCGGCTCATGCTCGCCGACGCCATCGGCTATCACTCCGCCATCCGGTTTGGCATTGAGCACGGCAAACGCAACATGGTGCAACCCGACTACAGCTCAACCGCGTTCCTCTACACGCAACCAAGCGACACCGCCGCCGGCAGCGACGACGTCGACCCCAGCGATCCGGGCAGTCGAGTCCTGCACGGCTACAGCGACGCCGCGGCCACCGATCAACTGTTGAACAGCGAGTACGAGGGGAGCGAGGACACCCGGCCGGTCATCGGGGTGGTCCGCGCCACCACCGCGGCGATCACGTTCGAGGTTGCGGTGGACCCGGACAACCGAGGCATCCTGCTGCGCCGCACGTCGGACCAGGCCATTGGCTACCAGTCGGCCGACGTCGCCATTGACGGCGTACCCAGCGGGAATTGGCTGGAGCCACGCAGCAATACCGTGCACCGGTGGCTGGACGACACCTATCTGGTGCCCGGTGCGCTGTCCGCGGGTAAAGCGCGGGTCACGGTCACGCTCACACCAACGTCGGACTCGCCGCCCTGGACGGCCAGCCGCTACCACGTCGACACACTGACCGCGGAGGGCTAGACCACGCGCCCCCGCGGTCGCGTGGTCGGGCCGTGGAGCGGCTCAATTCGAGGCGCTGAGGATCTTGATCGCGAAAACCAGCGAGTCACCCTTCTGGATCCCGGCGGCGGGCTGACCCTCCGGGTATCCGTCGGCAGAGGCCATGGCGACCGCGACCGTGGACCCGACCTTTTGTCCGGCGATGGCCTTTTGGAAACCGGGCACGACGCGGTTGAGCGGGAAGTCGGCCGGGACACCCCGTTGATAGCTGCTGTCGAACACGGCCCCGTCGCGTCCGTCGACGCCCATGTAGCAGACGGAAACCGTCGCATCGGCCGCCACGACCGGCCCATCACCGGCCCGCAGCGTGTGCACCTGGGTCTCCGCCACGCTGAACGGTGCGTCCACCGTGACTTGCGGCGCAGCCGTATCGGTGGATCCGGTGACCGCGATGCTGCCGGTGTCCCCCGACAGCGTCCAGTCGGCTGCGCTCCCGTCCGGCGGCGCCGCCATTGGGCAGGTGCTGGCCGCCGGTGTCGGCGCGGTGACGGTGGGGGAGGGCGTGCGCGCCGCCGAACTAGCCGAACTAGCCGATGTATGCGCATCGGAGCCGCATGCGGCCAGGGTCATGACGAACGAGGCGGCGCCAGCAGCAAGCGCGACGGACAACGGCACACGAGAGAAGTTCACGCTCGTCACGCTACAGCCGACCGATGGCCGTCCTCGGGCGGCCGGTCGACGCCGCATCGGCCCGCAACCCCGGCCCGGTGCGTAATTCCGTCGTATAATGGCGACATGGTTACGACAGCGGTGGGGCTGGGGGACCTCCTCGGCGAGGTCAACGACGCGACGAAGCTGCTACAGCGTTCCGCGACGGTTCCCGATCGGGTCATCGAGCTGATCGACAGCTTCGAAACCGCGCTGGGAGCCGCCACACCCTTACGCCTGGACGCCGACCCGTATCTCACCGCCGCGTTGTGGGCCGCCGCGTTCCGCGCCGAGAAGGCGCTGCGCCACGACAATGCCGAGCGGCGGCGTCGCGACGTTCGGATCGCGCTTGAGCAGTTCCGCCATGCGCTGCGCGACATCGTCGACAACCAGCCTTACAGCGACGGCGCCCCGGTGCGCGATGTGCTCACCCGGACCGCCGATACCCTGGCGTGCTCGCAGAAGACGCTCGCCGAACTGCTCGGTGTGTCCGTGCGACAACTGCAGCGCTGGCTCGGCCCCGACGGACCCGAACCCGCCGGGGAGGACGCCGCCCGGATCCGCATGATCGGGCAAGTCGTCAACCAGTTGCGTCATTCATTCACCGGACCAGGAACCGTCGCCTGGTTCTTTCGGGCACATCCCGTGCTCGGTCGCCGGCCCGTCGATCTGCTCGACGACCCGCTGCGCTACCCGCAGATCCTCAACGCGGCGACCGCCGCCCGCGCCATGACGGCATGAAATTCACGGCATTCCGCCACGCCGCCTACGACTCGCCCTGGTGGGCCTTCCCGAGTTCGGTGGACGGGCGCTTTCACCGCGCCGGGCAGCAGACCGTGCAATACCTGAGCCTGCACCCCTTGGGGCCGGCGGCCGAGATGCTGCGCCACAACGTGGGGTCCGACGGCGATCCCGACGACGTCATCTTGAACCTGTGGACCGCCGGCGTCGAGGTTAATGACGTGCGGCGCATCGACTTTGACAACTGTCACCGCTGGGGGACCACGGTCGACGAGCTCGTCGGCGAGGACTACGCGGTCACCCAATCCCTGGCCGATGCCGTGCGCGACGGTGGCGCGGCCGCCATGACCGTGCCCTCGGCGGCGCTGCCAGGTACCCACAACCTGATCCTGTTCGGCGTTCGGCTGCTGCAGCCGTACCTGTGGCGACCGTTGTCCGACGAAGAAATCCCGACCGGACATCTCTCCGATCGAGCGTGCGCGCCGGCCGAGGTCGCCGCCCATGTCCGGTGGTACGGAAGCCCGCATGCTGCCGCCGAACAGTGGAAAACGACCGGCAAATACGACCCGTTCGATGACCCGATGGCCACGCGATGGTGACGGGTCGCGGACGACAACTTCAAATCCACACAGAGATGCGCGGATTCGCAGAGCCTTGGCCCGATACCTCTCTTGCGAAGGAGACCGGCGTCTCTAATCCGGCGAGTAGCACCTTGACCGCCGTTGAATCAGCGGTGATGGCAACTATCGTCCCGATGTTGTAGTGCTGCTCGTCGTCCCACCTGATGATGGCGGTACGGCCGATGTGATGAGCAGACAGGTCCTTGGGTTCGACTTCGGCGGACTGCGGCGGCAACGCCGCCGGCTCGGCGCTCGGGTGAACCTGCGGCGGCGCCGGTTCAGCATCCGCTGACCATGCGCGGTCGTCACCGAAGTATTCGGCGTCGTCGCTGCTGTGTCGCAGTCGGCTGAGATCCGATTTCTTTTCCGGCGCGGCAACCCCATCGTCAACCCAGAATTCCCAGCCCGGCGGAGATGGTGGCCAGGCCGGGTCGGGGGTCCACCCCGGCGGTGGCGACCAGCCCTCGGGGGGCTTCGGCCAGTTCGGAGGAGGGTTGTACCGCATCAACAATCACCACCCCAAACAACGAAACTCATCTAATCAACCATAGCTGAATTACGACGCGGCGCAGGCAAAAGGGGCCAGCCGTCGACATGGCCGCGAATATCGATCGCTTACAGCTTGCCGGCGACGAAGTCGGCGGCTTG
Source organism: Mycobacterium sp. pUA109 (assembly GCF_041287095.1). Taxonomy (NCBI): domain Bacteria; kingdom Bacillati; phylum Actinomycetota; class Actinomycetes; order Mycobacteriales; family Mycobacteriaceae; genus Mycobacterium; species Mycobacterium sp. pUA109. The sequence goes on from NZ_JBGGKS010000009.1 coordinate 203,107, forward strand.
GTCGGGCATGCCTGCCTGGATGTAGGCACTCGCCAGATGTTGCGGCCAGTTGTTCTCCCAGGTGTTGGGATCGGCCGGGTTACAGACGGGATCCGCACCATGGCACAACTCGATGGTCCGGTCGTTGTAGATCGGGTTGAAATTTGTGATCGGACCCGCCCATTGGCTTCCATTGCCGAACAGGGCGACGGCGGCGACGTGCTGATCGGCGCCGTCCGGGAGGGGACTGTCGAACCCAAACGCCGACATCGGCACCGCAAGCACCACGTCGGTGACCGCCGCGCCCAGCGAGTAGCCACCGAGCACCAACCGGGTGTCCGGACAGTTGTTGACCATGTACTGGATGTGTCGGCTCATGTCGTTGGCGCCGACGTCGACCTCATTGTCGGCCGGGTACTTCACGGCATACACGCCGATGTTCTTACCGCCGGCTTTGGAACGGAGTGCGTTGATGAACGCGTTGCCGAGCGCACCAACCCCGGGCGACTCGAGTCGACCGCGGGCGAAGACAACCTCCGCTTGAGGACAACTCGCTGCGGCAGCCGGCCGCGCGGCCCCGGGTATCGCTGCCGGTAGGGCAGCTGCAGCGAACGTCAGCGCCGCTGCGATCGCAACCGCCGCTAGGCCAACACCAAACGATTTACCGATGCGCACTACCTGCACAGCACGATGTTAGCGAGCCAACCCGCGGGCGTTGACCGTTAGCAGCGTTCCGCGCCCCGACGCATCACGCGGGGCTGGTCGTTCGTACGCTTCGGCCCACGGCCCAGCACGGCATCGAGCGTCTGGCGCACCCGCGCCTTCGCGGGTGCGATCACCGGGAAGTGGATAGGGGTTGGGTTGATCCAGTCCTGGAGTACTGACATAGTTCGTGGTCCTTCATCGACAGTCGGCTCACCCAAGTCGATCGAGCCGAGCAACCACCGACGGCGTCGTCACGGTGGCGAAGAGCTGGGTAGACAGGCAGGTCAGGCCCCGCCGGTCCTGTCTCACAGCGCTGTGAACTTCAAGGCTATGGGTCCTTGCCGAGATCGGCGAGTCCGCCACGCCTGATCGTTACCGGAAATTCACCACCAGTCCGCACAATTCACCATCGGCGGCGGCGCCTGCGCGAGGTTAGCGGAGGTGCAGCGTGACTCCGGCGTCGTCGAAGACATCTTGGACCGACTCGACAAACGGACGCGATCCGCGCTGCACGTTCTTCAGGTAGTGGCGCGAGACCGCACTGTGCAGCCATTCGAACTCGTAGCACCGATCCTCCGGGGTGCCGAACCCGCCTCGCAGGCAATCGGCCAGCGCATCGAGATTCCGTCCGAAGTACCCGCCGGGCCCATTGACGGCGCACCCGATTTCCCGGTAGAAGTCGTTGACCGACTTGATCTTCCGACCGTCGATTCGGTAGACCACGGGTACCTCTGAGTCGTGTGTCATGGTTGCCTTCCCACGTCCGTGATCAGACAGAATGAGTCGTAGTGGTCGGCGGTGTAGAAGTACTCGGCCGGGTTGGTCAGCGGGGATCCACCGGTCACGATGCGCCGGGTCGACCGGTTGCGCGCCCTCGGGTTTTTCACGGTGTATTCGTGGTAGTACCCCTTGCTCCGGTCCGGAAGATGACCCTCGCGGTTAGCGAATACCACCCCGTCGTGACGTGGAAAAGGAAACGGGCCGTTGGCCTGGATGGCCCGCACGGTGTCGCGGGCCTCGCGCGGCAGGCTGCCCAGTGAGCAGGTCGGCACGCTGCCGGGCGGGGGAGTCGGACCCGACGAAGTCGTTCGCACCAGCGCCCATCCGATGACGGCGGCGGCGATCAGCGCGCAGACGGCAGCCATCGCAATCCTGCCTCGACCCACCTGCGCTCCTCGCTGTCGGACTGTTAGTCGACTCCATCATCGCCGGTTGGCGCCACCGGCGCCGGGGCCTTCCTGGGCTCGGGCGTGGACGAGATCCTCCGAGATTTGCCAGATGCGCTGGGCCTCCTCGGCGCTGCGTAGCCGACTGTAGAGCTTTTGCTCGGCGGGGGGACCGCCTAGGTGCCCAAGCCCGCTGGGCCCATAGAACCGTCCATCACCGGCGTCCGGAGCCGTCGCGGCGTACAGGGCCGGGAGTTTGGCTGACTCCACGGTGCCAAAAAGGATTCCGCGGGCTGACAAAACTCGGATCATCCGCACCAAGTTGGTGTCTTCGGCGCGCCCGACCTCCGGTCGCGCGGCGAGCAGGCTAGTCGGGGCCACGCCGGGATGCGACAAGTTGCTGGTGATGCCCCAGCCGTTGGCTTGGCTGCGCCTGCCGAGCTCGAGACCGAACAGACCGAGCGCGATCTTGGACTGGCTGTATGCCCGGCGGCCGTCATAGGACCGCTCCCAGTTCAGGTCGTCCCAGTTAATGCGGTTGCGGTTCGCGGCGACGCTCAGCTGTGAGGTCACCCGCGCGCGGCCGGCTTGCAGCAGCGGCAACAAGTGCGTGACCAGGGCAAAGTGCCCGAGGTGGTTGGTGCCGAATTGCAATTCGAACCCGTCGACGGTGACCTGTCGACTGGGCGGGGTCATGACGCCGGCGTTGTTGATCAGGATGTGGATGGGCTGCCCCTCGTCCTGCAGGGTCTTGCCCAGTGCTGTCACGGAAGCGAGGGAGGACAGGTCGAGCTCGCGGAGCGATACGTTCGCGCCGGGGTGCTGTTCTCGTATCTTGGCGATCGCCGCCTCGCCCTTGCGCGGATTGCGCACGGGCATGAGCACCTCAGCGCCGGCCGCGGCGAGTTGTGACGCGAGTCCAAGCCCCATTCCGTCACTCGCGCCGGTGACGACGACGCGCTTGCCGGTGAGGTCGGGCACCGTAACGTCTGGTTGCTGACCGGGCATGTGTTTCCTCCTGGTGTCGTGTGGTGTGGCCCGCGGCATCGGCGACGTCTTCGGGGCGACCTTCCCGGACAGAGACGTCATGCGGGATTCCTTTCGTTGACGGGGCACCTCACCGACGATGCACCGGCCGCGAGCCGCCATCCAGGGACTGACAATCCGAGGCTCACCGGGCCGCGGCTGCGCCACAATGAGAACGTGGGGTGCCGCTGGTAGACCGAATATCCAACGGGTGGGTGAGGACGCATCATGATCGATCGAAGTGGGCTGGCCGAATTCCTTCGGCGTCGCCGCGCATCGCTGCAGCCCGAAGACGTCGGTCTGCCCCGCGGACCGCGTCGCAGGACCGAGGGACTGCGCCGCGAAGAGGCGGCCGCCCTATGCCACATGTCGACCGACTACTACTCGCGGCTAGAGCGCGAGCGGGGCCCTCGGCCATCCGAACAGATGATCGCCTCCATCGCGCAAGGCCTGCACCTCTCGCTCGACGAGCGAGACCACCTGTTTCGTCTCGCGGGCCACAATCCGCCCACGCGGGGCGCGGCGCCCGACCACATCAGTCCGGGCATGTTGCGGATCATCGACCGGCTCAGCGACACCCCGGCCGAGATCGTCACCGAGCTGGCTGAGACGTTGCGCCAAACCCCACTTGGCATCGCCCTCACCGGCGACACCACCGGCTACACGGGTCCGGCGCGCAGCCTTGGCTTCCGCTGGTTCACCGATCCGACCACCCGCAATCTGTATGCGCCCGAGGATCATTGCCTGCTCTCCCGGATGTTCGTCTCCGGCCTGCGTGAAGCCGTCACCTTGCGGGGTCCCGACTCCCGTGCCGCGCAGTACGCCGATCTTCTGTTGGCGCGAAGTGCGGAATTTCGCAGCCTGTGGGACGACCATGAAGTTGGCGTCCGGCCCAGCTCGGTGAAGCGTTTCGTTCACCCGGAGGTCGGTCTCTTGGAGCTGCACTGCCAGATGCTGCTCGACCCGGAGCAATCGCACCGTCTGCTCGTGTACACCGCGGTCCCCGGCACCGAAAGCTACGACAAACTGCAGCTCCTGTCCGTCCTCGGCGATCAGACGTTGGCCGCCGTGGGAACACAGGGTGCGCGCGAGAACGACGTGGACTATTCCTGAATGCCGGGCGGGGCAGGCTGTTCGGGCGGGATTGCTCCGCCACAGCCACCGGGCGGTGGTGGTGCCGGGAAAGCACTGCTGCCGCTGACGCAGTCGTGGTGCGATTCCGTCCCGAACACACCGTGCTCCCAGGTCCACTCATGCCAGTACGACCCGTCGGGGTACTTTTCACCGTCGCACATGCGCCGTTGGCCCGCACCGCCGTCGACGATGACCAGTTGGCCATAAGTCCACTGCCCGGCTGGGCAGTAGTTGTTCGCCAGGTCCGGCTGGTGTGGGTCTGGCGGGTCAGCGCTGGCAGCCGCAGCAGCGGACACAATCACCGCAGCGCAACCCAACACGGCAGCGCCAAGGCGGGCAACTCTTACGTTCATGCCGGTCAGTTCACGAAGTGTTCGAGCGCTGCCCGGATTGCAGGTAGCGCGGCGGCGGCTTGGTGTTCGAGCAGGGCGGCTTCGGCGGTCATGCCGATCCACAGCTGCGCGCTCTCGTAGGGGTAGGGGTGTTTCATCGCGGCGAAGTCGGGTTGGCACCACTTGGCGTTGGCGATGTTGCGGTGACTGATTTCGGCGGTTACCGCGGGTTCGGCGCGAGCTTCGAGCAACAGGGCGCGCACGCCGCGATCGCGGAGGCACCCATCGAGATAAGTGTTGGCGGCCGCAATGAGACGTTTGCGCCCCGGTGGCAGGCCGGCCACGGCCGCCTCCGTCTGGGCCGTCAAGCGTTCGTGGAATTCGCGGTGCAGCGACAGCAGATACGAAGCGCGGTCGCCGAAGTGGTGAAAAAACGTCCCCTTGGCCACCCCAGCCTCCGCGACGATCAGGTTGACGCTCAGACCGCTAAGTCCGACACGTTCGGCCAGCCGCAGTCCCGCGTCGATGAGCGCTTCACGGGTCCGGGCCATCGCCTCCTTGCGCGAGCGGGTGGCCGGCGGGGTTGGGGTCATCTCTTGACCTTATGCGGTTTGCGCCGAGTGGCGTGGGGTGCGGGGCCGGTCATCAATCACTCCTTGAGGTCGGGCAAGTCCCAATGCTATGGTTGACCGACCAGTCGGTCAATAAAAGGAGCGGGAATGCCCGAGATGATCCAGACGCGCGTCGGTCCGGTGGCCTACAGCGACAGTGGGGAAGGGCCGGTGGTGGTGCTGCTGCATGCGACCTTGCACGACCGCCACGACTTCGACCCGATCGTGCCTGCGTTGAGTCGCGAGCATCGCGTGATCGCGCTGGACTGGCCCGGCCACGGCGACTCGCCGGCCCCGGAATCTCCCTATCTGCCGACCGCGGCCTCCTTCGCCGACGTGCTGGTCGACGTCGTGCACGCCCTGGACCTGCCGCCAGCCGCCTTCGTGGGGAACTCTGTCGGCGGCTTCGCCGCGGCCCGGTTGGCCATCACCGACCCGCAGCGGGTGTCGCGGTTGGTCTTGGTCGATGCTGGAGGCTTTATTGCCGGCCCAGTCACCAACCTCTACTGCCGGGCGATGGGAACGCCGCCGCTGATGAAGCGAATCCTGCCGCGATTCATCCGTAGCTACCTAAAGGCGACCAGCGACAACGACCACGCCATCCAGCAGCGAGCGCTGAGCCGCGCGAACACCCGGCAGGGCGTCCTGCTGATGGCAGCCCTGTGGCGCAGTTTCGCCTCGCCCGACTACAACCTGTGCCCGCGCGCCGACCGCATCACTGCGCCGACGCTGATCATCTGGGGTGCGAAGGACACCGCGATCCCGTTGCGACTGGGTCGTACGACCGCCGCTGCGATCCCGGGATCCCGGCTGGAGGTACTTCCCACCGGTCATGTCCCGTTCTCCTCGGACCCCGCCGGATTCCTCGCGATCACCACGCCTTTCCTCGCTAGCACTACCGGTCTGGGGGCAATGCCGTGACAGCTACCTCCTTGGCCGGTTGATGCCGCTGCCTGGCGGACTCAGGCATGCGGCGCGACCGCTCCGAGCGGGGTTTAGCGGCGCACCGCTGTCGTGTATGCGAAGGCGCCGCCGCTCATCGACCATTGGTAGCGATCAAAGCCCGCTCTCTCAAGCTGGGACCCGAGCTCATCGAGCGCAACGAAGTGAAGCGAGAACAACCGATTCGACAGGTGCTTGAGCGCGCTCCGCCGGTCGGCCGGGCCGCGAGCGAACGTGCTCGCCGTCAGCGTTGAACGTGGCTTCGCGACGCGTGCCAGCTCGGCCAAGGCTTTCGGCAGGTCCGGGAACTGGTGGAATCCGCCCGAGCAATTGATCCGATCGACCGAGCCGTCGACGAGCGGTAAATCGTGCGCGTCGCCGTGGACGAGGAGGACGTTAGACAGGCCAGCCGCGCGTACCCGGTCGACCGCGCGGGCCAGCATCGAGCGTGAATAGTCCAAGCCGATGACAAGCCCGTTCGCGCCGACCTTTTTGGCCCATTCAACGGTGAAGTTGCCGTGCCCGCAGGCCAAGTCGAGCACCACATCACCCGGCTGGGGGTCGAGGTCGGAAGCGACTGCCTCCACCTCGGTTGCGAAGTCCGGCATGCCGGCGACCTTGAGCAGCGGATCGCGGATCGACTCATAGAGCCATGCGGTGAATGCCGTGTCCAGCACCTTCTGGCTGAACGTCTGGTGGGGCATCGGGCCCAACGTTTCGACGTACCCGCGTGGTCCGGGCTGAGGCGACACGGTCAGCACCGCGCGGGCACCTGCATCGGCGGACACGACACCCCCTCGATCGATGGGCGGTGGGTTAAGCGTACCGGGACGGAAGGCCGGCTAGGGGCCAGTCAACCCGTTTGGGCTTGCCGTTTCTTCCGGACCGCTTGGGCTGCTGGTTACCGCTTCAGATTGTCAAGGGCGTCCAACATCTCCGTCACCGCGGTCGCCGCCCGCATCTCGACAAGATGCTCGATAGCTCTCGAACGCCTCATGGCCTTAGCTAAGCACGTTGGCCAAGCGGCCCGCAGATGCCCACTGTTGTCGGCGGCGGTGCCTGGACGGACTCAGGCATGCGGCGTGGGCCGGTAGATGAGTTCTTGGATGTTGCCGTCCAGCGTCCGGCTCTCGATCAGCGCGAGGTCGAAGTCGGCCGCGCCCTGGAAGATTGGGGCGTCACCGGTCTGTCCGGTGATCACCGGAAAGAGCGTTACGTGGACGTGGTCGACCAGGCCGGCGGCCATCAGCGCCCGGTTCATCGACAGGCTGCCGTGCGAGCGCAACGGCACCTCGGACTCCGCCTTGAGTCGAGCGACGACGTCGACCGCGTCACCGCGCGCGACGGTCGCATCCGGCCAGTCCAGAGGTCCCTCCAGGGTGGTCGACACCACCGTCGCGGGCAGGTTCCTCATCCGGGTGACCCAGGGGTCGTGCACCTCGGAGTCCTCGGTGGCCGAGGCCAGCATCTGCGCGAACAGCCGGTAGGTGTTGGCCCCGAAGACCATCCGTTGTTCCGGCTCGTACAGGGCGAGGCGACGGTCGAGCAGTTCGGGGCCTTGCTTGCCCCAGTAGCCACCCCAGTCGCCGCCGCTGACACCGCCGTAGCCGTCGAGGCTGGAAAAGACGTCGAACGTGTAGGTGGCGGTCATGGAGCTCTCCTCGCGTGCGGTTGATCGGATGTGGATACAGACCGGAAAGCACGGCGAAACTCATCGCGGGTTCGGCCGAGCCGATGGTTCCGGGGTGGATCGAGAGGCGAAAATCTCGTGACGGTTTCAGTTGAGCAAAGGTACTACAGCTTACCCACGATGCGAGGGCCGATATCGCCTGCTTGGCCGTAGCATTGGCTGCTATGGCCGGACTGGACTGTTACGTGAAGCGCTGGCGCGCAGCGCTTCACGTAACAGTGTCGGCATTGATGGTTGTCCTCCTCGGACTCGCCATCACCCCCGTAGCCCATGCGGCGGCGGCCTCGGCGACGCTGTCGGTGACATCGACGTGGCAGACCGGTTTCATCGCCCGCTTCAGCATCACCAACTCGAGCACCGTGCCGTTAAGCGATTGGCGGCTTGAATTCGACTTGCCGATCGGAGAATCCGTCTCGCACACGTGGAATAGCACCCTCACACAATCTGGCACGCACTATGTTCTGAGCCCCGCGAATTGGAATCGCATCATTGCGCCCGGCGGTTCAGCCACAGGCGGTCTCAGAGGCGTGCTGACCGGTTCCTACTCGCCACCGACGAATTGTGTGCTCAACCGGCAATATTATTGCAGCTAGAGCGGGTCCTTCCGCTCAGAGTGCGCGCAGGCCACGCAGGGTCCGTGTTATCAGTTCGCGTCGTTCGTCGCTCGTCATCGAGTCATCGAGGGCGGCGCGCACCCGCAAATAACCCTGGCTCACCAGGTCGTCGACCAGGAACCGCGTCGCGCCGAGCGGCAAGGACAGACGAGCGGCGATCTCTGCGACCGAGGGGCTGTGCGCGCACGTTGTCAGGATCTGGCCCCGCACATCATTTCTCCGCCAGCGCGGCGGCTTCCCGGTGGTGTTGAGCGCTTCGACCGGAGCCTCGAGTGCCAGGTTGACATCAGAGTCGGTACGGCCTGCCGTCAGCGTGGATGGCCGGACCACAGTTGGCTCGTCGGCGGTTTCCGGCTCTGCGAACCAGAAACCGATCGGTTCGCCCTTGCCCTCCGGCTGATGATGCGCGTCGGTGAGTTCCTGCCGGACGCGTGGTGAACGATCCGACACCTTGTGCTGCGCCAAGAACCGCAAAGTGTGGTCGGCGTGCACCGATGCGCGCACCTCGTTGGAGACGACCTTGAGTATGGTGCGGTCGGTGTCGATGACGAATGTCGTCCGCCTGACCGGCAGCAGCCGAGCCAACAGGCCGCGGCGCCGAGTGTGCCGGCTACGCCGGGCCCCCTCACGCGCCACGACGGATCTGCGCAGCTTGGTGAGCCTGCCTCGGCGCACCCCGAGCAGCTCGGACACTATGCCGTCCGCGTCGGAGAGCAGCGGATAGTCGAACTTGCGCTGCTGGGCGAAGTGGGCCTGCCTGTCGACGGTGTCGGTGCTGATGCCCACCCGCTGGGCGCCCACCGCGGCGAATTCGTTGCTCAGGTCCCGGAAATGACAGGCCTGGGCTGTGCAAATCGGCGAGGACGCTATGGGGAAGAAGAACAGCACCACCGGCCCTTCGGACAGCAGCGCGGACAGTGTCCGAGGCCGACCGGTGTGGTCATAAAGGGTGAAGTCAGGCGCCTTATCGCCCGCGATCATCGGCAAAGAGTAACGCCGGCAGGCGCGGTGCGACGCAGGACTCGGATAATTGGCCCCGCAGCGCCCATGCGATGCCCGCGATACGAGGAGTGCCTGATGACGGTTGAGACTGTGCGACTGCGCTGGTCGTCCGATGACAGGGATGACCAGTTCACGGTTGTGAACCCGGCGACGGGTAAGCCGATCGTTGTCATCCAGGGTGCCGGGGAGGTCGAGACCGACCGGGCTGTTGAGGTTGCGGCGGCGGCTCAACTCGGGTGGAAGGCGCGTCCGCCACGTGAGCGGGCGCGGTATCTGCGCGGTGTGGCCGACGCGGTGCGCGAACACGGCGATGAGATCGCCAGCTTGGAGTGCAGCGATAACGGTAAGCCGGTCCGCGATGCGCGTCGCTACGACGTGGAGGCGTGCATCGCCATCTTCGAGCTGTTCGCCGGCTTGTGTGAAGCGATGCCGAGCCAGGTGCGCGATGCCGGCAGCCTGCTTGATATCACCATGCTGGAGCCGTACGGGGTGGTCGCGGCGATTGTGCCGTTCAACTGGCCGCCGCTGCATACCGCCGGGAAGTTGGCTCCGGCGTTGGCGGTCGGTAACGCTGTGGTGTTGAAGCCGCCGGAGCAGGCGCCGCTGTCCATGCTTCGGGTCGTCGAACTGGTGCAGGAGGTTCTGCCCGATGATGTGGTGCATGTCGTGGCCGGCGGCGGCCGGGTAGGGGCGCGACTGGCGCAGAACCCGCGGGTAAACAAGATTTCGTTCACCGGGGCGCCCACTACCGGTGCGGCCGTGCTCAAGTCGGTGGCGGACAATCACACGCCGACGCTGATGGAGTTGGGCGGCAAGAATCCGTTCATCGTTTGCGCAGACGCTGACGTTAACGCCGCGGTGGCGTGGGCGATCGAGGCTGGCTACTACAACAAGGGCGAGGCGTGCACGGCGGCATCGCGGTTCCTGGTGCATCGCAGCGTGCACGACGAGTTCGTCGACAAGCTGGGCCAGGCGGTGAGCCGATTGCGGGTGGGCAATGGAGCGGACCCGGACACGCATATCGGTCCGGTCGTCGACGACAAACAGCAACAACGGGTCGAGTCTTACCTGCAACTCGGCGTCGAAGAGGGCGCCGTGGTGGCGGCCCAAGCGGAGTTGCCCACGGATCCGGATCTGGCCGGCGGCTACTTCGTGCGCCCCACTTTGTTCACCGGCGTGCACCGCGATATGCGGATCGCGACCGAGGAGATTTTCGGCCCGGTGAGTGTGGTCATTGCCTTCGACTCCGAGGCCGAGGCCATCAGCATCGCCAACTCGACGCCGTTCGGGCTGGTGGCGGCGGTATTTAGCCGCGACTCGGAGACACCGTTGAGGATTAGTCGTGACCTGGGCGCTGGGATGATTTTCGTCAATAACTACGTCCGTGACTTCATCGGCACACCCTTCGGGGGCATCAAGGCCAGTGGTTACGGGCGCGAACACGCCCAGGAAACGTTGCACGAGTTCGGTTACAGCAAGAGCTTGCGGTTGCCCTCTGGCCGCATGCCGATGCCCCAGTGGGCGCCGTCGCTCGAGGTGACCGAGGGCCTGTAGAACCCGCGCAACGCCTTTGTCGACACACGCCTTCTCCGGCGCCAACGAAGGGACGGATTGGGAAAGCCAGCCTCGATGAGCCTGCATTCCGAATCGCTTACCCCATAAGGATTTTGCTGTGGGCACACACATTCCCGCCGTCGACATCCACGCCCACGTCTAGCTGGAACCGCTCCAGCGATTGGTCAGTGAGGAACCCGGGCTCATCGCGGCGTTGAAGCTGGGCCTCCTGCGGTTCGGAGAACCCGCGCCGGCGGTCAGCACGTCCAGCATCGCCAGGCGCACGAGCAAACGAAAAGCCAACCGTCAAACCCGCGTGTGCTAGCCCCTGCCAGCCGAACCGGTACCGGCGTTTTGCCAGATCCCGGATGTTCGAATACAGTTCTCCGCTAATTACTACAGCGCGGTAGTACCAGGCAAAGTGACACATACCACATTCTGGCAAACGGAGTGGTGGTTGCCACGGATGTGACGTGTCGGCGGCGGGCCAACTCTTGCGTCCGCCGCAGCTGTGACGCACACAGCAAACTTTTTCTGGCGCGCATCTGGACCGGTCGGTGCTTGGTCACCGCCTTAGCGACCAGTGCGCAGTCCAACCCTGCCTTTTAGCCCGAAAGGGCGGTTGGAGGGGGTTCGTGTCCGACACGGCTCCACAAGTTCAAACCCATAGAAGAGAGCAGAACCATGCCGAAAGCCGACCGACTTGTGGAGACGTTCGGACAACGGAGACAAGTAAAGAAAATCATCACCACCTTTCTCGTTGTTGCTGGCCTCGGCGGTGCCACACTGCCTTCTGCGCCGATGCACCCGCATACGGCGCTTTCTCCGCCGATGCACCGGCATACAGCGGCCCCGGTTGGGCTGCGGCCGACGGGCGACACAGTCACCACAGCGGCCGCGGCCGCCACCCCCAGACCGGTGGTCGTGACCAAAGACTCCAGCGCGCAGGACATCGTCAAGGCCATCGTGAGCCAGGGCCGGGCTGCCCGGCTGAGTGAAGACCAGATCAAAACCGTCATCGCCACCGCGAAAATCGAGTCCAGTTTCCGCCCGGCCGTGTCCGGCGGTGTGCAGGCCTACGGCGGACCGGGGTCCGCGGCTGATGAGGTCATCGGCCTGTTCCAGGAGAAAGCCAGTTTCGGCACCGTCGCCGAACGCCAAGACCCCAACAAGGCGATCGCCCGGTTCATCGCCCGGTTCACCGAGGCGTTCAAGAAATACCGCATCACCGGCGACCCTGTGCAGGCGGCCACGCTGGCGCAGAACCCGCAGCTGCTCAGGTACCACGGCGGGGTCGGAACTCGCTACTACAACACCATCAAGGCCGCGATGAGCGCGGCCGCAGACCTGTACAGCCAGGCCTCCGGATCCGCACTGCGACCGGTCACGGACCTGTCGGTGGCGCGCTAAAACCGTGCCAGCTTGTGCGTGTGTCCGTACCGAGATCGGGTTCGACGCTTCTGGCGCTGATTAGATGTCGATGACGATTTTGCCGTGCACGTGCCGGCCAGCTTGAAGATCGACGGCGGCGCGGATCTGCTCCATCGGGAAGCTCGCCGCGATGGGCACTCGAAGCCGGCCCGACGCGACCAGACGGGCGATCTCCTCGATTGCGCCGGGAGCGGCGTCGGCGCCGTTGCCCGGGGTGATGCCGACGACCTGCGCGGCGATGGTGGTGATCCGCTCGTCGGGCACGCCGAGTTCCCGTGCAGCCTGCACCGTCTCCGTCCCGTACAGGTCGATTGCGGCGGTGACCCCGGCGGGAGCCAGCGCGCGGACCCGCTCGACCAGGCCGTCGCCGTAGGTGACCGGCTCGGCCCCGAGGGCGCGGAGGGCGTCGGCCGACGATGACGATCCCGTCCCGATCACCCGCGCGCCCGCGATGCGTGCGAGTTGGACGGCGAACACACCGACTCCGCCGCCCGCGCCGCCGATGAGCAGGGTGTCGCCCGGACCGGGGTTGACGACGGCGAGCGCGGCGGCGGCCGTGGACCCCGCGATGGCGAGGGTGGCGGCGGTGCGCTCGTCGACGCCGTCGGGGATGTGGTGGGCGTCGCCGCCGGCCGCGACGGTTCCCGCGACGTCGATGACGACGTAGTCGGCAACCGCGCGGGACAGGGCGCCGCCGAACACCCGGTCGCCGACCGCGAAGCCGGTCACACCGTCACCGACCTGGTCGACGACGCCCGCGTAGTCGGTGCCGAACCCGCACGGCAGGCTCAACCCGAACCGGGCGGCGGTGTCCGCGTCGGCGGTGATGATCCAGTCCATCGGGTTCAGCCCGGCGGCCCTGACCCGCACGCGGATGCGTCCCGCGCTGGCCTGCGGTGCCGGCACCTGGCGGAGGGTTAAGACCTCGGGGCCGCCGAACGACTCGAGCTGGACGGCTCGGCCGGTGGTCAGGGACGTGTCGCCGTGCTGTTCCTGCGTGCTCACCTGGTCTCTCCTTCGGCGGGGGATGAGCGGAGCGGAAATGGACTATGCTCCGTTTACGTGAGCAACCATAACACAACCGGAGCGTGATCCGTTTTGGATGACTCGGCGGGGCGCCGGCCGCGCGCGGACGCCGCTCGCAACCGCGATCAACTCCTCGAGGTGGCGACGCGCGTGTTCGCGTCCGCCGACACCGAGCCGTCGATGCGCGCAATCGCACGCGAAGCCGGGGTTGGCATCGCCACCCTCTACCGGCACTTTCCGAACCGCGAATCCTTGGTCGACGCGGTGTACCGCGATCAGGTCGCGCGGCTGACCACGGGCGCGCGTGACCTGCTCGCGCAGCTTGCCCCGCCGGCGGCGCTGCGGCGCTGGATGGACCTGTTCGGCGACTGGATCGCAACCAAGAACGGCATGCTCGACACGCTGGCCACGATGATCGAATCCGGCGAGATCGCCCACGCCCAGACCCGGACCGACCTGCTCGGGGCCATCGAGGACATCCTCGACGCCGGTCGCGTGACCGGTGAGCTCCGCGCCGATGTCAGCGCCGAGGACGTCGCCGCCGGCCTCATCGGGGTCTTCACCGTGGCTACGCCGCCCGAGCACAATGCTCGGGCGCGCCGCTTGTTGGACGTCCTGATGGACGGCCTCCGCTCCAGACCCTGAACCGCCGACCCGCTGCGTTACCGCCCTGGTGACGTAACGGCTGGGCTTGAAATCCTTTCTTATCTGTAGGGGAGGGAAGAGCTGATGACCCGCGATGCTACTGCTCGGGTATGTTCACGACGGGGCACTAGGTGTGCGCGCGGATGTGATGGCGGACCGAACATTGTGGACGGTCATGGTCGTTGCCGGCACGTTTGCGGTGGCCGCTGCCGCCAGCGCCCTCACAGCGGCGCATGGATTGGCGCGGAAATCGCTTGGGCAAGTGGGCAATATGCAGTGGGCTTTTCTGGTAGCCCGCCGTATTCGGGTCCACCGTATTCGTCCCGAATCGAGCTGCAACTCACGGCCGCTGGGGAATGCGAGGTGCACCGGTCTTCGTAGTGGAGACGGGCTAGTGTGAGCATGTCCGTGACGACTTCGGATACGCGCGTTCTGTTTGCTGCCGGCGCCACACCGGTTATCAGCGGGTGGTCGCTACCGTGTTGTCGCTGTTGCGCGAAGACGTTGCCCCTACGTGCAGCACGGCGTCTTATTCAGCTGTCGAGGCCAACGGGCCAACGGGACGCTTCCGTACAGCTTGATCGACGTGTTCATGCAGCGCGGGCGGTGCGCCGGATGAGCTCCCCGGCCGGCACTAGCGCCGACTGGTGCTGGGGTATGCGAGCTCTGCAGGCTGAGATGCCGGACATTCTGCTGGACCGGGAGGTGAGCGGTCGCCGGGAGCCTGATCTCCGGTACAGCCACCTGGATTGGTGCGTGCGGTTTCGCTGATCCGTGCCGGTACAAAGGATTGCGGCAGCGTCATTGGTAATCGCAGCGCAAGAGGACAAGCGCCGTGCCGCTATGGTTTACGTGTCTTCCTTGTCCTTCGAGACGGGTTGGTTCTTCCTGTCGACGAGGTACTGCCACACGAGCGCCAGCGCGGGGTACGGCCCCGGCCTGGAGCGGTGGGGGCCGGAGACCAATGAGATCGGCGGATACACGTCGAACGAGTCTTCGCGGCCGAGCCATGCGCGGCTATTGGGGTCGTATGCACTGGAAATCTCCGTGCTGAGTTCCATTTCGGGACTGCTGAATTCGAGCGTCCATTCGCCGGCGATCGATCCTCCGGAGACCTCTGCCGCGATGCGTTGGCCGTCGGGTCCGCAAAGTTCGAATGATGTGGGCAGGGCTTCGCCGTTCGCTGACGTCGCGGTGATGCCTTCCCAGTCCGTGATGGTCTCCCACACATCCTGGTAGGCGTCCCATTCATCGGCGAACCTTTTGTGGCCGCCTCGGGCGGTGGCGGTGTCGGACTGGCGCGGTTGAAGAAGTTTGCCGTCGATGATATCGGCGTCGAACGGCACTGTGACGATACTGTCGTACAACGTCATCCATTCGTGGACGGTGTTCCCATCGTTGTTAATCAAGTAGCCCTCGGCGCGGACGTCGGCGAGGAGAACCACAGTGTAGGAGACCAGGTCGGTGTCCTCGTCGATAACCTGCAGCGAGACGCCGGCAACGTAGATGAGTGCGGCGGCCGGCTCGAGTGCAAAAGTGGGGTCGATGATCTCGTCGAACTCTCGCCGGTCGTGGGTGTCCACGGTGTCAACGGTGATGTCGTCGACGTCGATCCAGGCTGGTGGCGGGCCGTGGCGGTCATCTGCGCCGGCGGACTCGGTGATGCTTTCAAGGAGCTCATCAATGATCAGTCGGCGAGCGGCGTCGACGGAGTGCTTCGGGTGCACCGGCGGCGAAAGCTTGCCGAATAGCTGGTAGGTGGTATTTGCGAAAGCACAGTCACTGTGCCCCAACGCATTTACTGCTGGCCGGAAGTCTTTGTAGTTTTTGGTGAGAAATACAATCTGGTCGGGATCGTTGTCGACGCGGCGCAGCGCATCGCGGACAATCGACGCGTCGACCGCGCCGGTGCGAGTGCCATCCTTGCTGCGTCCGCCGGCGCCTTCGCCGAGGACCTGGTCCCGGATAGCGTCGACAGCGCACTGTCCGTCGAGGTCCAGGACCTCGACATTGGGCATGGCGCGGCACAACTGGTCGATGTGTGCCGCAACCTCACGGGCTGCCAGGGGTGGGGGCGGGTCTCCGGCGATGGTCAGATCGCCCAGTTTCGTGTACGCGGCCTGCAGCTCCTTGAACGCTTCGAAGGCGTGGATGGCCCACTCGTCGATGACCTGCTGGGGAATCCACAGCTTCACATCCCGTCGCGCCAGGCGGCTGCCTAGTTTCTCGACGTTATCGGGCTTGAAGTTGCCAGCGCCGAAGAAGCATGTGTCCATCACTGCAGCAACGGGATGGATCGGGGCGGTTGCCGGTTCAGGTTCTGAGCTGGCCTGGTCGTTCACGAGAGCATCATCGCACTGCGTGTGTCAGACGCGGCGCCGCGCTGGCGACCGGTGACTGTGCCTCGCGATGGTTTGTACCGGTTCGCAATGGCGCGTGGTATCCCCGTGAGATTGTCCTATGCGGTCTCCCCATATTGGAGGCTCAGTAGCGCGACGACGTCGTCGATGTCGCTCGCGCCCACGTCTGCGGTCATAGAGCTGAGCTTGTCCCGTCGCCCTACAGGTCAATGCCCAGCAGGTGCACCGTAGGAACAACCGCAGCTCACATCTTTGACACACTGTCCACCGCGTGGTAGAAGAAGTTGGGAGATAGGCTAGATAATGGGCTCCGGCTCGGGATCTAGTAATAGAACGGTTCGTGATTCCGCCATTGGGCCGCGATCTGCGGAGTAGTTACATCGGCGAATTTGTACGAGTGCATCCCGAAACTACCTGTCGCGTCAGTAGTCTCCGTAACACGAAGGCCATCTGCTATTGGCTTCAGCGAAACATCGTTGAGTGCCAGCTTGTTCCACAATAGGCCAATGAAGTTAGTCAGTGGAGATAGATTATCCTGCTCATAGTCATGGCGCATGCCAGATAAGACGACGGATTCTCTACCTGAGGTTGCGGTCGCTAGTCCTATGAAGGGAGCGATGTGGGGGTTTTTCAACAGGAATCTCTCAGTTAAAACCGTCGTCACGCGACCCCAAGTTCCAAGATCTGCAATGCATAGAAAATCGAGTCCTTCGCGTGGGGCATTGACCAGAACTCGATCGAACTCCTGTGTTATAGACTTGATATTTTCCTTTGGAGTGCTGCCAGGGGCCTTCCAGTCGTGCGATTCGCCGAGCAGCCCAAAGAAGATCGGAGGAATTAGGTGGGCCTGCTGAGTCCCCTCACGTATCTTCATCCCCCGCCGAAGGGTTATTGCCTCTTCGTACGCATCTTTGATGTCGTTCCGGCCTACCGTTCGCCGAGAACTAAATGCGGCCACGACGCCCGAGGCGAGGACATGGTGCTTCTTGCGTAGCTTGGCCGGGTAGTGCGGGTGGAAGATGACGAGGTCAGTTTCCTTCGTCAGCGGTGGGCCGTCCTCGGTTTCGAGCAGCAGGTATTTGCGCTTCGCAATCTCATACTGCGGCGGGAGCCAGTCAGACAGGATCTCGTTCCAGCGAGACTCGACACCGTGGCCGGTCTCCTGTGTGCGCTCTCGCTGGCGCGCCTGCTCTTGTTCACGTTCGTACGACTCCACAATGGACCCGTTCACATCGGCGAGCCACTCGTGATGTTCGTGGATCATGCTTCGAGCGTAGCCCGGTGGTCCGACGGCTCTGGGGCTCGACACGAGCCGATATGGCTCGACGTAGTGCGCGACGCCGAATTATCGGAATATATCCGAGTTGTGAAAGGCGCTGGCCGATGGTGCGATAACGATTATGGCGTGATTTATCGGAAGCCCCTGAATGCGACCTGCCGTATACCTACCCGTGGCGGAGTCAATCGCGCCTGCTGCACGATTTGGTGACGGCATGGCCTGACCCGTCTGTTGGCATCCACTTTGGCCTGGCTGGTTCGTTAGGCTCCGCGTAAACCTTTCCGTGCAGCGGGGACCCCTATGCGGAGTAGACGTTAGCTACTGTTCAACTTCGACAACCACCGCACGGCTCTCGTCGTGAGCGATGTCGCTGCCGGAGGCGTTCTCGGGCTGACTGGGCTTTCCGTCGAAGACAAGCTTCCGTGCGCGGCGACCAGCCCGCGTCTCCCAACCCATAAAATTAACCTGCCATGCACGCTGCGCAGCCAACAGCGACACGTCCAGGACATAGACGTTGTATCGATCTGATGCCTGATTCGGGACGGTCTCGTTCGTAGCAACTAAATGCACGAAACGCATGTTTTGCAACCGATTGGTCATATCAACAAGTTCTGCATTGCTTGTATCGATAAGGAAGCAAGCGGATTTGGTGTTCCGGCAGTGGTCGGTGAGTAACACGACAAGGCGACGCAATTCATCTGAGTAGCCTCCGGCATCTTCCTGCATGTCATTGTATTTTGTTTCTACTGTCTTTCCTGCCGCAGAGTTCACGTCTTCCGCTATTATCCGCTCGCTGCCGGACTTCCCTGACGGGCCTCGGTTTCTAGCGCTTGAAATACTCTCGCTGATGAGGCCAATATAGTCACGTGGCACGCCACCAGCGGCCAGGACTAAACGATCTAAGGCGCCGTGCGAAAATAGACTGGCTCTATCTACTCCACACTCAGTGCAGAGTCGGTCGAGGATAGTCTCCAGGAAGCGCTTCGAACTCTTGAACTCCCGAAGTCCTCGGTCTAATGAAAGATCGCGGATATCGTGCGGGGCCTGGAGTCCGATTGGAGGATTGCCGCCTGCGTATAGTCTGGTCCACAGGGAAATTGATCCAAATTTAAGCCAAACTCCAGCATCTTTTACGACTCGGTGAAAATAACCAGCAATGTTTGGCTGATCATCACTTCGGAGATGATAAAAATCATCCAGGATGATGAATGAGTCCGGGGCGAGATTGCCGACGGCGCGCATGAGTAGTCGATAGCTGGAAAGCGCGCGTTCTAGGTGCTCAGTTTTTGTTGCGCTGTACCGTTGCGCGATCGCACCGGTCCTTGCATTTTTTGCCGATCTACCGCGCCCAAAACTTGCCTCTGCATCAACCGTTCCGTGATTTCCGGACGCTCGGATGGCACCTTCGGAGGTTATGTTAATTTCGTTCGCGTAGCTCTCGGTCCTGAGGGGGACCCGTTTGGTGGTCCAGTCGTTATGCGGCTTGGGGTTGGTGGGTCGTGGTCCACTGTAGGGCGAATTCG